>NZ_BJXX01000180.1 GCF_007991215.1 Aneurinibacillus danicus | reverse complement strand
TAGCTATGGCCAAGAAAAAAATCCGGATTACCAATTTTCTCATTAACCCGGTGGACAAGTTCGGCCACCCACATCATCCTCGGATGATGTTCCGCCAGATACGTACGCAGCACTCGCTCCGTTTCGCGCGGCGATATGGACACGGACGGAAATCGCCTTCGCAGGGCAAAGTCAAGCTGCGAGAGCGATCGGTCGGTCGTGTTCATCGTTCCGATAAGATAGAGGTTGTCCGGGACGATCATTTTGTTTTTCGAGTACGGAAGCGAAATGGCAGAGTTACGGTATTCAAGCGCATACAGCAGCTCCCCGAATACTTTCGCCGTATTGGCGCGATTGATCTCATCAATAATAAGCACGTAGGCACAATCGCGATTCTCCTGCTTAAGCGCCTCGCTGCACAGATTCAGAAAAATACCCGGCTGAACCATAACATTCATATGCGCCGTACCGTTCTCCGCTTCAATAACCTCCGGGCGCACGCCTTCAATAAACTCTTCGTATGTGTAGGAAGGATGGAACTGTACCAGGCAAATCCTTCGCTCGCTTTGCGTTACGATTTTCGCAAGACGCTGCGCGGTGTATGTTTTGCCGGTGCCAGGCGGTCCGTATATAATCATCTGTTTCTTCTCATGCAGCACATCCAGCCATTCCTCCAGCACGTCTCGCTCCAGATGCGTATCCTTTACTGCATCATCAAGCGTATACAAAGGCCATTCGTCTCCTTTACGCGCCAGATAATCAGCAAACTTCGCAAGAAACGTTCTTTCGTCTTCGGCTTCAATCGTGTGCAGCTTACGTAGAAACCCTTCTTCGTTTTCTTCATAAATCGTGCAGATGTATTCAGCAGGCGTGTCCCAGATGAACACATACGCCAGCATTGCGTCCCCTTCCGTCCCGGCAAACCGCCAGACAATTTTGTTCCGGTGCTCTTCCGGCAACTCGAAATGTGCGGCATCCACCTCTTCTGCCCGGGACACAATAAAATTATACTCGCGAAGTAAATACGCAAGGCGCTGTGCCGATCGGAATTCCTCCAGATTTCCTGCTCGATCGGCAGCCTTTTCCGGTTCGGCTATACGGCGCGAAACATAAAACAGAAAGTGCTGCACATCCGCAAGACTCCATGTCATTCCACTTAGGCCTGCCATTTCATCGCGCAGCATCCGGATACACCGGGCGAAACGCTGGTAAGCAGCACTGTCAAACGGTTTGTCTTTGCCGTCGGAGTCGTATCCGAAGTACGCCAGCGCATCACGGTCAGCTTTGTAAAAAATCGGATAGCGCTTCAGATCCTGCAATCCCCAGAAAAAACTGAGAAAGAATGGCGCAAATTTGATATTCGCAAGCTTAGGCGGGGCGTATCCTTTCTCCATGGCGGCTTTTTGCGTGCGATAGACGGTCTCTACGAAAGCGGAAAGCCGATCTACCGTCCACTCATAGTCGCCCTCTTCATGCGACGGAATCGCGGTTGCCTGAAGAAATGCTGCCGTCAGCTCTTCCACCATGTCGGCATATTCGGCCTGATTATAAATTTGATTGAAAAACATCTGACCGGAAAATCCGCTAAATCCCCAGATGTTGATTTTCTTGCCGCCGATTATATGCTTGCTTTTCGTCTTGTGATCGAGCGTTTTTTTGAATTGGAGAAGCGTCATATCTCCCTGACGCAGCCGGTCCAGCTCGTTGAAGTGTGCAAGAAAGGCCGCTTTCTTCTCTTCAATTTCGCGCGCCTGTCTGACGGCTTCATCATCCGCCAAATATGTCCGTATCCATTCGGTTATCTGCTGTGGCACTGCCACATTCCTCCTTCATTCTTCGCTCTGGATTCAGCCCGTGTTAACCTGAACATATAAAAGGTTCTCTTATACTTTTATCTGAACGTGCTGCAAAACCAGTATAACTTGACTCTTGCAAAAAAATGTCGAAAAAAAAGAAATTTTAAGTTATATAGCAGAAAATGACGAGCGGATTTTATTTAAACCCTACTCTTGGTAAGTAAGAAGTAGAGGGTACAAAACAAACGGCACTTGGTTTCGGCGTAGACATTTTCGGCGTATTGTGTTGCCCCTCGCACTCATTACCGCCTGTGTGTGACAACTAGTCGTAAAAGCCGGGTAGTGAATCACCCGGCTGTGTTCTGGTATAGGAAAGTATATTTGCTTTATCATGATAAAGCAAATATACTTTCTTCCATTTGTAAACGAGGAAAAACTCGCGGGGCGTGTGCCCCTCTTAGCTATGCAAACTTCCCGTCAGCCAGGGGCGATGACGATAGGGACCGACCGGGATTTGGATGAGGCTGGTTTTTCCCTGCGCATCCATCTTGTAAATCTCATCACACGAGTTTGCATCAAATCCAAGGAGGGGGTGCCCTCCCATCCCGATGGCGGACGCCGCCAACAGTAATCGCTGCACGAGCATACCCGCTTCCATCTGTTGGATGCGATATCCTCTGTACCCCAGTGCTGTTTTGAGGTGATCTTTGTCCCCTGCCACATGCAGGCAGAGCGGTACTTGGAACAGATTTACATTGTCCGCAGACATTGCGTGCTGCAGCCAAAGCCGATGATCTCCGGGACGTACCCGCCGTAACGTATGAGAAGCGCTATCATAGTGGTAAGCACCATCCGGAATGCCTTTAACGTTATACAAACAACCATACAGCGAAACACGGGACTTAAGTCTCCCATGTGCTCCATCCAAATCATTTCGATACGGGAAGAAAGCCATCGCCTCCTGCAACAGAGTAGCCAGTTGCGGCTGGCTTACCTTACCCAAAACAAAATCCATGTTCGGTGAATATCGCCCCCGGCAGATCGACGCCAGATCATATGACAGCCGCTTCACGCGGGGCAGAGCCACCACCTGGCCCCCACAGCTAACGCTCTTCTCCTCCTCATTCTGCTGAAACGATCGCAGTGATTCCAGCAGGGACGCTTCGTTCATCTTGATCAGCATCGGGCACTCTATGATTCTCCGTGACCGGATGTAGTGATCATGCCGAACCGCTGTCAACTCTCGGCACAATTCGGTAGCAAAGACAGTCCCATCTACGTCATTCCCGTTAGCAAACCAAGCAATTGCAGGCTCCACCGACAGCGGAATAACCGCATATACGCTCTCCTCCTGTTCGGATAGCCCAAGCAGATGGTTGATGGCCCGATCAAGAAATTGGAAATACACCCCCGATGCGAAGCCAAACCGCTTCGCCACCTCCAGCAACTGCCCGATCAGCACGCCAGCATCCAGTCCTTGCAGACGATAGGCAAAGTTATTGTATTTAAAGAAATTTTTCCAAAACATCGTCGACACAAAAACAGTGCCAAAACAAGCAGACACATCACAGCGATTGCCAAGGGCCCTGGCCAGATATGAATCGAAATCGCCTTCTCGTAACAACACCAAGCGGTGGTGCGCCACATCATAATGGTACACTCCGGCAGGCACATCCTCCATCTTCAGATACACGTATACTTCGTTTGGATACAACGCTCCACCGGAGGGAACAAACCGCCGGTACGACTGCATGAGGCTCACCGTTTGTTCCGTGTAATCCAGGGCAAAAGCCGCCTGGCAGAATTGAGTAAGCCCGAATACGTACCAGAGAAAATGACCGATTTCACTAAGGTCGGGCTTCGCGGACGCTTCCCGTCCTTCGAGCGTCAGCGGTACTTCCGGGGAAAACGGAACCACAGGCAAGCCACGGTAGAGCTTATATGCAAGCGGTGCGTCTTCCCAATCCACCTCCCAGTCCGGCGGCCTTGCCTTATCAATGTCAAAATGCAAATTGTGCAGAAATGCCTCCAGACTCATTCTTCTCCCTCCTCGTCACGGCTTATGGAAACGGATGCGGATGTGGATTAAGCTGTTCAAGCGTCAGCGGTTGCTTCGCATACCCGAGTTCCACCGGTACCCTGAGCACCCTCTCCAGCCCTGTCACGCGGGTAAGATGATATCCGAATGTCATCGGCAGCATCCCTGGAATCAGCACTTTTACGCAATACAGTCCGTTTCGTATGGTTTCTGGTGTCGTCTGGTCCACCACAATCACATCGAGTTTCAATCGACGGAACACCTGAAGAATGTCCTGCAGATCATCGGTTAGGTCTGCATGCCCCGCCTTCCACTTGAATTCCTCATTAAACGTTCGCAACGGACGATTTTCATCCAGCAAAAATTGCAGACGCTCCTGCGCTTGCGGCAAACTGTACAGCATGGAATGGTCCTCCATCTCCTGCACCAGGGACGGATCGTGGAGCATTCGCATACACTCTTCCTGGCTCGCCTCAAATTTCTCATCAAGCGTCAGCATCATGGCGGCCAGCTCGTGAATCGCGCTTTTCACCGCCCGTACCGGATCGAGATGAGCTCCGGCCGCACAGATAAGATTCACTCCCTTTTGTTTCCTATTTTTCGCCAACGCCCAGACGCTTGGAATCCCGTGCTCCATCGTCGAGTTAAATAAATACACATCATATCCCGCCACCGCCCGCACACGGTCGATCATCAACCGCAATTCTTGGTCGTTAACGGAATAAGGGTCAAGGCGCGAGAGAGGCAGCTGCGCGTACCAAGTCATCAGGAACGAATCGCGCTCCACCACTTCCATGATGCCGTAAAAAATAGCTTCCTCTAAACTTCCGCCTAATGCGCATCCATTGGAAGTTTCATAGACAAAGCCATCCCCGCAGCCCAAGCTGTAATAAGCGAGCAACTCCGGAACGAGAATCGGACGCTCTTGCAAAAACGAATAACCCCATACCCAATTGATTGGGCGATCAGGATCAAACGGTTTGAACGGAAAACCAGGCCGCGCATACTGTTCCTTCGCATGTACTCCTACCTTGACAGGATTGAGCGCCTGATCCGCCAGATTGCGAAAACTGTCATGGATCACCGTTCGTTTACCACGGGGTGCCAGACCGCAGTACCGCTCCAGGCCCTCCAAAATGGCAGTCAGCTCGCTTACCGCATAGCAATGAGTCCGGCCTGCTGCCCCCTCGTTCCCCGTGAACAATGGAAGATTTACACTTACATCGGCAAACGGCGCCACGAGGTCATACATTTTACTATTCAAAAAGCCAGTCCGGTGATCCAGATAGTCTTTGACCAGCACTTTATTCAGGTCATCCATTGAACGGCAGCGGTAACTGTCGGTGCTGATCTTAGGAGTTGGTTTCAGTGAAATCCGGGCCGCGAGCGACGAATCATCAGGTAATCGGCCACAAACCGGACACAACGGGTCAGGCAAAAAGAAGTGACATGAGTTCTTCAGCGTTTTCAGGTTGATCAAAAACACCCGTCCTTCCAAGCGGGCCTGGCTGCCCTGCAGCACCCTCTGTGCCTCGGCCCCGAGCAGGTGAGCTACCTGCAAAAGTCCCGTGCGCGATGCCCACGCGTCACATGGCACTCCCCCGTGCACCGCCAGCCTCTGCTGCAGCTCCCACATCTCCTTGCGGTCGTGTCCTGCCATGAGGCGTCGCATGTCGGCACACCGGGAACACCCTGGCGTACCCGGGCGAACCAGCGGTCCGACTACGCCCTCGCCAAATGAAACGAAGCCCCGCAGCCAAGGGATGCCGGTTAGCCTCAGCAGCTCTTCCGCCTGTTGATGAACGAAAGGGTGCCAGGCATCGTGCAACACCAGAGCCAAATCCGCCGCTTCGGGTGCTCCTGCCTCGAAATTCGTCTGACGAACGACCCGGTATTGAGCGGACAGTTCTCCGTATACGTGTTCCGCCAGCAGCCCTTCCCCGATAATTGCCACAACAGCGCTCACCGGGATTCCCCCTCTCGCAATAAAACACCGAATACCCCCGCCGGGCCCTCTTTCAAAAACGGTTCCAGCGCCAGATCGAAGACCAAAAGCTGCATGCCGTTTCGTTTCAAAACCTGCAGGGCGAACTGCAAAACCTCCGATTGTGCCGTCTCTTCACACGCAGGGATCACGAGGCTTAGCGGCACCTTTTCTTCCAAAAATACGGACGAAACCTCTAACGCCTGCGTCGTGGGACAAGCCGCCTGGTTTTGTGCCTTCATAAGCGCCTGCTGCAACGCCTTCCGCAACGCCATTGTTATATTCAAACCTACACTGCCATACCAGCGGCCGCTCGTACCGACCCATACCACAGGGAAACCGGACACTTCCCTCCCCAAACCGATCACAGGTGCTCCCTGCATCGCAGTCAGTGCCCGCAAATAAAACCGGCAACGTTCATCTTCTACTGCATCCAGCTGCACCTGAAAGACAGGGGACCTCTGATCTACCTGCTGCTTGCCCAGCTCCTCGGTTAAACATCTTTGCAACCCGCGACAGACGCCTTCCGCAACCGTTTCCCCCGCTCCAATACCGATAAATTCTTCCGATTCTCCCGTACTCCCCTCTACTTCCTGATGTGAGAGAAGAGCCTTAACGGGCAAATCAGCCATTCGCGACACATACGCTTCAATCCCGGAAAGCCCCGCCTCCCGCCGCGCTTCCTCATGCGTCAGATCTGCACAAATAATGTCTGGCAACAGTTCAGCCGGTCCATCCGACAGCGGGTCAACTGCCTGCACGCGGCACTGGGCCAACGGAAGCTGCTTTAGGTCCCCTTCCTCCCAAATATGAAAAATCCCTGATGTCGCCGATGTCAACTGACTGAAGTAAGAAAGTAATCCACCCGGCTCCCTTCTGCTTGAGCTCTGTCCGAGCAGCAGATCCATATCTTGAACTCTTTCGGCTGCCGTACGTCCGGCCAACAGCGGATGGGGCATGAACGAATGCCAGTTTCCTTCCAACGTCTCCAGATCAAGCAGGAAGAATTGATTCTCTTGTTCCGCTTCAGTCACTCCCGTCATCTTTTTTAACAATTCAAACACGATCACATTCGCCAACATCGCTCCTGCTGTGGAAGAGAAGGGATACAACCGCTGATCCCTGCAAAGCGCGGATTGGTGTACGCGGCGCCACGCCGACTCCCAACACCCTTTAGAGTCTGGATGCACCAGCGGGCCCGCCATACCTACCTGCTGCAGACATATGGCGGGGAGGAACACCTTCTTCTCCTCCCTGCAAATCGCATGAAGAACCCGCAGTTCCTCTACATTGCCCTCCTGCGACACATACAAAATCGAATCAAACGGCTGCACTGCCTCCCACCAGGAACTCATCCCCCGTTTCTGCAGAGTGACCTCCTCTACCGCCACCTCGGGGTCCGTTTTGCGGGCATGTGCCGCCAGTTCCGCCAATCGCAGCCGATTGGTCGGCATCGAGTCCGTAACCAGCACATGGAGCTTAGGTAATCCGGATTCGATCAACGCATAAACCAGCGAGACAAAAAAAGGACCAGAGCCGACCGCCAGCACTTTGGCCTGACGATAGGCCTGAAAACGGTATGCACCGGAATCACCAAAACTGTCTAAAAATTCAATTTGAGAAGCATACTTTTTGAGAACCTCATCCGCCAATTGATGCGGACGGTCTTGGCTCACATCTCGAACAAATCCATTTTTGTACAGAATTTCTGCGATTTCATATACCCGGTTCCTGTATGGATCAGGCAATCCGTCTGTCAAATTCTCCAACGTGTGCTCCCCGTTGAACATCGGCATCAGTTTTTCAATCCACTGATGGATCATACTGCCTTTCATACGGAACGAGCTTACGTTGTTCCGAAAATACACACCGCCGCCTGGATCAGGGAGAAAAAACGTGTCCCTTTTCACTTTCAGACGCGTAGAAGATAGCAAATTTGCCATGCCACTCCTCCTTACCATGAGCTGTTCTCAAATCTGCAACATTCCTTTCACCGTCATCTTATGTACTGCTATTTGTCCCTTATGTCTACTCTTGTAGAGAAGAGTCCCTGCAACCATTCATGCAGAGACTCCTCTCCTCAGGCAACCCCTGTTTCTGTTAGGAAACCAGCAACAGGGGCCTCAACGTCCGCCGCCACAACGAGCACAATGAAAGCAATTAAAACAACGGGCGCAATTGGAGCAATGAAAGCAATTAAAACAACGGGCGCAATTGAAACAATTAAAGCAGCGGGCGCAATTGAAGCAATTAAAAAATTGTCGGGATTGATCAACGTAGGGCTGGCCTTGATTGTCATAATAAACCAATTGGCCCGCCCCAAAATCAGCAACATTCAACTCTTGAAGTTCATCTTTGAAATTATCCATTTTTTACAGCCTCCGTTTATTAAATGAATAAATTGTGCCGGCAGCGTAACCAGCAACTCGAAGAGAGGACAGAACAAAGATAATCAGGAAAACAGCTGCGTAATGGGTAAATTCACCAAATACTTCGAATCCTCCCCTCGACAAAATATGAACTATGATGGGCTATTGTTACTGATTCAACTATCTATTTTTATGATGCGAAAAAAAAAAAAGAACGGCCTACTAAAAAGCAAGCCGCTCTCTACATCACTTATTGATATGAACTTTTTTGCAATCAACCGTGCAGCTATTCTTTCAGAACAAACCGCGTCCGGCTGTAGCCTTCCTTCGTCTTCTGCACATCAAGCGTGGCCGGCATCGCATTCTTCAATTCCTGCACATGCGAAATCACACCGATCATCCGTCCCGAACTCTGCAGTTCAATCAATGTATCGATCGCTTTCTGCAGCGATTCATCATCCAACGAGCCGAATCCTTCATCGATAAACATCGTTTCAATCGAAATTCCGCCCTGATACGCCTGGATTACGTCGGCCATTCCAAGCGCGAGGCAAAGTGAGGCATTAAATTTCTCCCCACCGGAAAGTGTCTTGACGTCTCGCGTCAGGCCCGTATAGCCATCATATACATCCAGGCCAAGCCCGCTCTGACGACCCCGCTTCTCGAGGCGGTCGCTGCGCCGAAGCTGAAACTGTCCGTTCGACAGCCTGTATAGGCGCTGATTGGCCATGTGGATAATTTTTTCCAGAAATTCAATCTGCAGATACCGCTCGAACGAGATTTTATACCGGTTCTCTCCTCGGACAATGTTGTACAGGTCGACAACGCGGGCCCGTTCCTGATCCAGTTCCTTGAACTTCTGCCCGGCTTCCGCGATACGCGCCTGCAGCTCACGCGCTTTCTCCCGGCAAATCACAGCGGCATCATACTCCTTGCGGGCCTGCTTGCACGCTGCGTCCAACCGCTCGACTTCGGCAAGCAGCGACTCCAGGTCGGCCCGTTCCTTACCAGCAAGCTCTTTTTCTAAATCAGCCATCTGCGCCTGCACCGCCGTGCGTTCGGAAGCGAAACGCTCCAGCTCCTCTTTCATCTTCCTGCGTTCAGGTTCAGGCCGTTTTGCCGCCTGATAGGCCGTCTCGTCCGGGAATCCGGCTTCGCTGAGCGCCTGGATAAAGCGCTGTTCCGCTTGCGCCACTCGCTGTATAGCTTCCGTTACCTGACGCTTGGCATGCTCTGCACCGCTGGCCGCCTGAATGACAGATTCGGATGCCTGTCGGAAGCGATCCTGTGCTTGCTTCCAACGTGTCGCAAGCATATCCTGCCGCTGTACCGCTTCTTTCAACGCTGCCTGTACGCGGTCAAACGAGCGCAGCGTATCGGGAATTTTCTGCAGGTCGTCTTCATACCGCACTTTTTCTTTTTCATACTCGACGCTCGCCGCCGTCCATTCTTTTGAAAGCCGCTCTTTCGCTTCTGCCTGTTGCTCTACCTGACGTTCAATTGTTTCATATGTTTCTTTTTTGGCTGCAAGCGCCTGCTCGTCTTTCTCCAGCTCTTCCACTTCTTTTTTTAGCGCTTTTCCCTCTTGGATAAACGTCGAATATCGCTCGATCGCATGGTCCGGTGAAAAGCCGTGCTCTTTAATCTCCTGCGCCAGTTTCGCAAGCGCACTTCGTTCCGCCTGCAGACGCGCCTCCGCTTTGCGGAAATGTGCTTCCGCCTCTTCTTTCTCCCGCTTTTTCGCCTGCACATACTCTTTGGTCAATCCGTCGTCCTGTGCATCAGCTTTATGCGGATGCTCCGTGCTACCGCAGACCGGGCAGGGGGCGCCGTCATACAGGTGCTTGGCAAGCATCGCCGCCTGTCCCTCCATCCAGTGGCGCTCCACGGCTTCGAACTCCGTACGAATCTTTTCATAGACAGCCCGTCTGGCTGCTTCACCGCGCTCCGTTTCCCGGATTTCCTGCGCCGCTTTTACATAATTCCTGAGTGCGTTGCCCTGTATCCGCATATCTGCCAGCAGCGTCCGCTTCGCGTTGATCGGCTTTACCCGCTCCTCTATTCGCTTAATCTCTCCGGCAAGCGTCGTCTTCCTCTCTTTAGTGGTCTGCAAAGTACGTTCCATATCTGCAAGCTGTTTCTGTAGCTTCTCTACCTGCTTCCTGCGCATCGCAAGCTCTTTTTCCCGATGGCTGAGCGCCTCCACCAGCGGAAGCAAGTCCCGTAAGCGGTCGGTTTCACGGGCGCACGCCTGTCGTTCCCCCTCTCTTGCTTCTTCCGCACGATACGTCTGCTCGGCCTGCTCCAGTATCCCTCTCGCTTCTCGTTCGGCCCGCTCGGCCCAAGCAAGCTCCCGTCGCTTCGCTTCTGCTTCGCTGCGGGCGTCCGCCCGATGTTCTTCGTGCAGTTCGAGCCGGGCAGCCTGTTCGGCAAGCGTCAGTGTCTTCTTCTGCTGCTCCATTATAACAACGTTTTTCTCCAGCTCTTCTGCCCGTGCGCGCTTTTGCTCAAGCTCGCTAAACCGTTCATTAACAGCCCGCGCCCGGTGGTATATGTCGTTTTGTGTACGGTATGCCTCCTCTAACCGCATCTGGTTTGCCTTATGAATGGCCGCCTGCGTATCATGATGGGCGTACTCTTCATCCAGCCCTTTTATAATCTGGTCTGGATTGCGGTACTCCTGTTTGAGCACTTCAAATAACGGCGATCCCTCCCGCTCCGGCAGTACGGCCGGAATTTGGCTTATGTATTTCTCCAGCTCCCGCTCCCCGGTGCGGCACTTCTCCTCCGCTTCCCGGCGGCGGCGGTTCAGCGCATCGACGACCGCCTGGTAGGCTTCGGTTTTGAAGATGCGGCGCAGAATCTCTTCTTTGTTTTCCGTGTCCGACGTCAGCAGCTTGCGAAACTCTCCCTGGGGCAGCATGACAATCTGGCTGAATTGCTGTTTGGTCAGACCCAGCAGGCTTTCGAGTTTCGCATTGAT
This sequence comes from Aneurinibacillus danicus, assembly GCF_007991215.1. Lineage (GTDB taxonomy): Bacteria > Bacillota > Bacilli > Aneurinibacillales > Aneurinibacillaceae > Aneurinibacillus > Aneurinibacillus danicus. The sequence goes on along the minus strand of NZ_BJXX01000180.1, from coordinate 3,220 downwards.
ATCATGGACCGTAAACCGATCCACACAGGGAACCTCGCTGTCCCCGTTTACTTCATACAGTTCAACCTGTGCACCGGTCGCCGTTTTATTACCTGCCTTTACGTGTCCTAACTGACGGAATACCCGAAACCTGCGGCCGCGCAGTTCAAACAGCAATTCTACCGATGTATGGACCTCATCGTCAGCGAAATGGCTGCGCAGAAATTTCGTATCGTTCCTTTCCTCTCCGCTCGCCTCTCCATACAGAGCGAAACAAATGGCATCAAAGATTGTCGTTTTCCCGGCTCCGGTCGGCCCGGAGATGACAAACAGCCGATGGTCACCAAGCTCCGTGAAATCAATCGTTTCCTTGTGCTTGTACGGCCCAAAGGCGGTCATCGTTACCCGAATCGGCCTCATACGCGCTCCCCTTCCTTTGCGAACACTTCTTCGAGCACACTCCGGAAGATTCGCTCTTTCTCCTCCGTCAACCCGCTTCCTTTGACTTCCTTGTAGAACGCCCGGAACAATGCCAGATCATTTTTTTCTGTCTGTTCTGTCCGCTCGGCCGTCAACTCTTCCACTTGGGCAAGCATCAGATTCTGAGTTACGTGCATGGCGTTCGGATACACGGAGCGTACCCTCTCCATTGCAGACAGCACCGGATTTTCATCCAGCAGTTGGACAAAGACGTAGTCATCGCTTCGCTCGTGCGACTCCAACTCATCGATCGTTGCACGCACGGTCCGCATGTCCCGCCGTGGCACAAACGGTCTTTTTTCTACCTTGATTCTTCCCTGTCCATCCATGTGTATCACATAATAACCTTTATTGTGATGCTCTTCGGAAATCGAGTATTTAAGCGGCGATCCGGCATAGCGAATCTTTTCGCTGCCGACATGGTGCGCCTGATGCAGATGACCAAGCGCCGTATAATGGAACGGCTCGAAATGGCGGGCATGCACATATTCCGCACCGCCAATGGAGAGCGGACGCTCTGCATCACTTGCATTCTCGATATCTTCCTTCTCGCCGGACGGTGTCACAAAGGCGTGACCGACCAGTATATGCCGGGCGTTCGGGTCCATTGCCTGCACAATACGTGCTGTAATAGCTCTTGCTGCATCATCGTGCGTCCGAATGGTGTCGTCGCCCAGTACGTTCCGCACCCGTCCCGGATCGGCATAGGGAACCAGATGAATATGTATCGGGCCATACTCATCATGCAGCACCACCGGAGTTACATCGCCGCTGAACCGTCCGCGAATGTGCAACCCCTGATCGCGCATAATGCTGCTGCCAAATTCAATTCGGTCCGGACTGTCATGGTTGCCCGCCACGGCCAGCACAGGCGTCTTCAATTCAACCACAAGCTCATGCAGCGTACGGTTCAGCAGATCGACCGCCTCGGTGGGCGGTACGGCGCGATCGTATAAATCTCCGGCGATGATAACGGCATCAGGCTTTTCCTCCCGCACAGCCTCGATAAATGTGCGCAGAATGAATTCCTGGTCTTCTGTCATATATACGGATTGAATGATTTTTCCTAAATGCCAATCGGCAGTATGAAAAAATTTCATTTCCACTTCCCCCAGGTTGATTCTCTATTTTTCTCTATTCTATCAAAAATTACTATCGGAGGCAGAAGGTTTCAGATTGATTGTGGCCTTCTTTTTATCATGTAATTGCGCTATATAATAGAAAGGAGAAAAACAAAAAGAAGGAGAGAGCCTAATGGGGTTTAAACTCGAACGCATTCACGATAAAGTCGAATTCTTTGAAGCACACGACTTAAAAACGCTGGAGAAAAAAATCGATGAACAGATCGAAAACAACAAAGTATTGATGCTTGAAGTACATTCAGTCACACACCATGTTGCTTTCCAGCCAGACTCAGGCCGGCCACTGTATACGGCAGTCGTTCATTTTAAAGCCAAACCATAGCAGACAAAAACGTCCGGACAGGTTGTTCACCTGTTACCGGACGCTTCTCTCTATTAGCCGACCAATTCCAGTCTTCTTTCTTCTGTTTTGTTCTCGGTCTCTTCTCTCTCTGCTAGCGCGTAAGCGGGGAACGACGGGTAGCCGAACTCCTCGATATCCGTGCAACTCTGACAGACATGCATCCCTTCCGTGCGTTCACCGCAGATTGCGCAATACTCTTTCATTTCTTATAAACCTCCTCAAGGTTGGTACTTCCGCTTCTTCCATGTCTATTGTAGTACGACTACCTTAAGGAAATGTTGGTATTTTTTTACGTTTCGTTAAACATTTGATGAAGATTATGTGAGCATTGGCAGAATTGTCTATTTATATGAATAATGAATGTTGACCCTTCTTTCCACTCAAATATATGTACCTACATGAGCTTATTTTTAATTTCCAGTTGCCGTGCGAAGCAATAGCGAATGATTTTTTCTCTGTGCACTTCCGCAATATCTTCATATACAATGGCCACTGTCTGCGTCCCATTACCATTTATTACCGGATGCCGGACGATTCTCACCTTCAATGGAATACAGAGTTCTTGCTTGCCCTGTTTATTTCCTGCGTTCATCTCCGGCAGATATAATCGGCATTCAAATCTTCTTTCCTCTGGCCATTTAATGTTAGCGTTGCAAATAAACTTGGCACCTCCGGCACTAATATCAACCGTAAGACCTGAATACATCCTATCCTCCTCTCCTTCTTTCCATAAACACTCTATTTTTACTTTTGCCGGTACGCGAACATAATCTCTGCGTTGGATTTTCCGAATATTATCTAACGCCGGTTTAATAAGCACAAGCATCGGGATATTTTCACGCTGTCTACGTACAACAACGGTCATAAATTCATATTGTGCACCATTCGAATGACTGTAGGTTACGTATAACGTCGAGCCTTCCATTAGAAGCGAGGTACGCCCGCTTTGTTCATCTATCGGATAGGTTATCATTATGAACTCTTCGGTTATATCCGCCACCACTGCTTTATACTTTTTCTCTTCGTTTCTTTCATTATAAGAAACAAGCTGTACGGTCTGGTTCACTAAAGGGAACATAGTATCCCCTCCCTCTGTCTTTTTTGCGGCACATCGAACTTTTTTAAAAAGAAAAATCCGCATTTGTATCTACAATTGTAATTCTTATTAGCCATTTATTTGTTTTCAATGGTATATTAACAATACGTTTAACTAAGAAAATATTACTATATCATTCTATATCATTCCATGATTTTCATATAATTTTTCTGTGAAAAT
>NZ_BJXX01000179.1 GCF_007991215.1 Aneurinibacillus danicus | reverse complement strand
TAGCTTTATTGCGCCAGCCAACTACCGTCGACAAAAACCGTCTGGCCGGTAATGAAATCTTCGGTTTCAGAGGATAACATCCGTATGGCTCCATGCAAATCGTCTGCATTCCCCAGCCGTTTAAACGGTGTTTTCCAAATTGAACTTCTGCATTTGCCGCATCTCCCCTTGTTCTGTTTTTCCGTTTCATTGTATTATTGTAAGAAAATGCAGTTGATTTATCATTTTATTTTAAATAGTTAAAACTGTATATACAAATCATCTTTATTATGGCGCACATCTATAACGGTACGGATGAAGTGCACCGTATGGTCGTCGCAAAAGAAGTACCCAAAATCATTCGGCTTATGGGGGAAATAAACATGGAAAACAAAGTGGAGTTTCTTGCTGTTCAGTCTGGAAAAGATGAAATTAACTGGTCAGCCGTACGCGAGTTTATCCTTGACGAGCTTGAAGATGTGCCCGATGCCCCGCTCAAAGTAAAGCAATTCTCAGCCGGCTATTCGAACCTGACCTACGCAATTGAAATGGGAGATTGGAAAGCGGTCCTGCGCCGCCCACCATTCGGACCGATTCCGCCGAAGGCGCATGACATGAAGCGCGAGGCCGAGATTCTACAGCGGATCCACCCGGTGTTTCCGCTTGCGCCGAAGGTCTATCTGTACAGCGAAGACCCGGCTCTGATGGACCGCCATTTCTATATTATGGAGCGCAAACAGGGCGTCGTATTAGATGACGAATTTCCGCCTGAATACGAAGCGAACGAAGAAACGGCCCGCAAGGTATCCGAAACAGTGGTCAACACGATGACTCAGCTGCATGCAATTGATTATGTACAAGCGGAACTGACCGATATCGGACGTCCGGACGGCTATCTCGAACGGCAGGTGCACGGCTGGATTAAACGCTATCACGCGGCGCAAACTGATGAGATTGCCGTTACCGGCGAAGTCGAGGCCTGGCTTGTGGGCAACATTCCCACCTCCCCTGCGCCAACCATTGTGCACAACGATTTCAAACTGAATAACATGATGCTGGCGGCGGATGATCCGCGTCGAGCGACCGCCGTTTTCGACTGGGAGATGTGCACGATCGGCGATCCGCTGACTGACCTCGCCTCTACCATGGCCTACTGGACCGAGCCGGGCGAAGGGGAAACCGGGCTGACATCCATTACGACATTCCCCGGTTTCATTACACGGCGTGAATTCATCGATTTTTATGCGCAAAAAAGCGGACGTGACGTCGGAAACATTGATTATTACCTTACGTTCGCCTTTTACAAGGTCGGCGTTATTCTTCAACAGATCTATTACCGCTGGAAGCAGGGCGGTGTCCAGGACGAAAGATTTGGCAAACTCGACAGCGGCGTGTACAATCTAATGCATCAGGCGCACCGGGCGATGCGCCGGGAGCTATTATGAGAAAAATCCACGTTCTAACCCAAAAAGAAAGCCTCAACCCCGAACGGCTTTCCGGGTGTACCGCCGTTGTCATCGACGTACTGTATGCCACCTCTACGATCGTCACAGCGCTGCATCATGGCGCACGGGCCGTTATCCCTGTTCTGCATCGGGAAGATGCCCTCCAGACGGCCGCAGCTTACAGAGAAACCGAATACCTGCTGTGCGGAGAAAGCGGCGGCTATACGCTGGATCAGTTTGTGAACCCTGACCCGCTGGAGCTGGCCACAGCCGGGATACACGGAAAAACAATCATTTTCTCATCAACCAACGGTACGGTTGCATTGAAAAAAGCAGCGACCGCCCGTACCGTCTATGCTTCTTCTTTGCTGAATGGCCATGCGGTGGCCGATCATATCCGTAGAAGCAGCGAAGAGGGCTCCATTGTCATCATCTGCGCCGGTTCGAATGGCCGTTTTGCGCTCGAAGACATGCTAGGGGCCGGTTATCTTATACAGGAACTCACTCACCATAACCCGGATGATTGGCAGCTCAGCGACGGGGCGTTTGCCGCGCGCAAGCTATTCGCCTCATGCGCCGACCGCCTCTCTGATACGTTGCTTCAAACGGAAACCGGGCGCTTCCTTGAAAAGCTAGGAGGCGTAGAGGGCATCCTGCATGCTGCACAGGCCGGTACCCTACCGGTCGTCCCGCTGATGCACGGGGAGGCACTTATGCCTGAGAAGACGGCAAACAAGAGTCACTGATTAAATGTAAAACAAGCGGTTCAAAACAGGAGGCGAAACAAATGATTCACAGCATTTCTGATTACACTACCCTTCATAACGGTGTTCGTATGCCCTGGCTGGGCCTTGGCGTATATAAGACCCAGGAAGGTGAAGAAGTCGAGCAGGCGGTCAAAGCGGCGATTGAGATCGGCTACCGAAGCATCGACACAGCAGCTCTGTATCACAACGAGAGAGGTGTCGGTAACGCGATCAAGATGTGCGGTGTGCCGCGTGAAGAGCTGTTCATTACAACAAAAGTATGGAATTCACATCAAGGATACGATGCCACGCTGCGCGCATTTGAAGAAAGCCGTCAGAAACTCGGACTCGAGTATCTCGACTTGTATCTCATCCACTGGCCGGTAAAAGAAAAGTATAAAGACACATGGCGCGCGTTTGAAAAACTGTATGAAGACGGGCTTGTGCGCGCAATCGGCGTTAGCAACTTTCATGTCCATCACCTAAAAGATTTGCTGATGGATGCCCGCATTATACCGATGGTTAACCAGGTGGAATTTCATCCGCGCCTGACGCAAAAGGAACTCCTCCGTTTCTGTAAGGAAAAAGGCATCCAGATGGAAGCGTGGAGTCCACTAATGCGAGGGCGCTTGCTAGATGATCCGGTGCTGAATGAGATTGGCCGCAAGTACGGTAAAACGCCGGCCCAGGTCATTTTGCGCTGGGATTTGCAGCACGGTGTCGTGACGATCCCGAAATCAGTGCATGCGGAGAGAATTGCTGCCAACGCGGATATTTTTGATTTTACACTAACAGACGAAGAGATGAATCAAATCGACGGGCTAAACCGCAATGAGCGCAGCGGCCAGGACCCCGATAATTTTCAATTTGATTTTTAACTGATGCTTGGATAAAAATTGTGCAAGGCGTCGGGCAAAACCCGGCGCCTTTCCCTTTCCGATCTCTTATGTTCTCTTTCCTTGCTTTTCATCCATCACGTATAGGCCATGCCCATTCTTGGGATAATGGATAAAAAAAACGCAGAGGTGAAAATAATGTGTCTCCTGCAAAAACAGCTTCGCACCCGCTTGAATAACGGCGTTCCCCGCCTATCATTCTACCGTATGATGAAAAGTGCCGAATTCGATGAATTATGCCGATTCTATACCCAGGACATGCTGACGTTTGAACAGCTAGAGCGCCGCGTCCGCTGCTTAGAGCGCCTCTTTTAGTCTTTTCCTCTCTATTCTATCTCTCTCCTCTCTTCTGGTATAAACCGGAGGGGAATTCGAACGTTCCGGGCACCGGGATGCTCGTCCTCTGTTTTTTCCAGCAAATATTCTGCATGGCGTAAAAAATAATGGAATGAACAGTTAGACAATAAAAATGCAGCGAGAAAGCCCCGCTACATTTTGTTCCGTCTGCATACCAGCTCCTCAAACCACTCTTCGTCTTTGCTGTCAAGCGCCATATCCAACAGCGCATTATAATCTTCATGTTCGAGCTGAAGCTCCCTGATTTTTTCCGCTACATCGAGAGGTACGCGAAAATGGCCGCTGCGCGCTAACGCGGAAGAAGAACCGTCTTTGACCGTCGGCACGAATACCGTCATCATCATCTGCGCCTTATTCATTTCTTTCACATAACCGGTAAGAAGCAATGTTTTCCCTTTGTCATTGTAAGGAAATTTCACCCATTCGCCTATGCTAAAGTGCTCCATACCTCCCATCCCCTTACCTGTATGACCATTTCAAATTCCTTTAGTAATATGGTAAGCAGGAGACAGGTCTTTGTTGCAAAACAATCTGGCAAAACAATAAATTTGGGTAAAGGCCCCCGCCTTTTTCACTATCGAAATCCCGTTCTCTTTCGTTTTCTCTCTTTCTCCGTTCCCTCATGGCTGGCGTTCCCTTTCATTCCCGTTAGAACGGAGGGGCGTCATCGTCTTCTGCGCCTTCATATGCCGGGCGCTCCGTCTGCTTTTCTTCAATGCGTGCGAGCACGTCTTCGAGCTGGTCCGGGCGCAGCAGTTCGACGGGCGAGACCCCTTTCTCAAACTGGAATGTATCCCCTTCAATGAGCACAACATACCGGTTGCCAAGCCTGGCGATATGGATATTCTCTCCGAAATCGGCCAGCAACGCTTTGACCGAGATGTGATTGAGCTTCAACTTCATCTCTAAATCCGGTTTCTGCTCCACCAGCGCCGCTGTCGCTTCCGCAACCTGCTCGCTCGACCACCGCTCCTGCAGTTCACGTTTCTCGCTTGCGGCCCAAATTTCCATCGCTTCTTCTTCCTGCTGACGCTCTTCGCTTTCTTCTTCATAGACGGCGTCGATATACTGCTGCACCAGACCTAAGACCTGCGTGTTCACAATCTCGGGCAGCGATTTCTCATATTCGACGAACTTTAGGAAATCTTCAAAATAACGTGCGTGAGAGGCCTGATGAATCTTCAACTCCCACTCTTCAAGCATGCCTTCTTCTGGCATATGCGGATACTGGATCGACTTCATATTTTTGGCGTTAATCGCCATCTCTACCTTTTTGACGAGACTGCGTTCATCGGTAATCGTTGCAATCTTCGGTTCAAAGTCACATTTCATGACGAACACAAACGGATCGTCAAAGTACTTCGTCAAACGGGCCCGCGCCACAATAAGCGCTCCGCCGCGGATGGCGCTCGTATTCATGTACGCGCGTACCAAATTCTCGCTATGACGGCGGAATTCTTCTTTATCGTCTGCACCACGCAGGCGGGCGAATAGATTGTAGTTCGGATTGCTGTCGAGTTCATGCCCGGGTTCGACGACGAAACGGCCAATCTTCGTCGGAGCCTGTTCCGTTTTTGGATTGCGCTCGACTTTCCGCTTGGCGGTACGCACAAATTCGCCATCCAAGAAATCTCTCAGCGTGCTATTCATATATTCCATTTCATCAAGTGTCTGATAATGTTTATATCCTTTCTCCCCTCTTTCTTCTTCGCCACGCACGACAAAAAAAGAAAGATATTGTACGGTAAACTCCATCTCTTTCTCCCCGTTCCCCATGTATTCTCATAGATTTTTATTGTACCTTGTTTGTCTGCGGCACGAAAGGGAGAATGTTGTCGCAGAGCACCGGGACGTTTTCATTCGGACGAAAATTAAGTATCATAATAATATAGGACGTTAAATTTTACAGAGACAAAGAGGATGGCCTATGTATACATATATGAACTTTCAGACCCGCATCGCGCAGACCAAACCGTCCACGCTGCACAATCAGGAAGAAAAGTGCCCGTTCTGCGATCGGGAGACAATCTTTAAGGAAGGTGTGGTCATTAGTCAGGACGGACCGTTCCTTTTAATCGAAAATAAATTCCAGACGCTCGAGCACGCTTATCAAATGGTGCTGGTGGAGACAATGACGTGCAAGGATGATTTATCCACGTACGATAAGCCCCACTTGCATGCGCTGTTCGACTTCGCCATGCGGAACTGGATGTCGCTTGAAGCAAGCGGACAATATCGTTCCGTCATCTTTTTTAAGAATCACGGTATTCACTCCGGCGGATCGATCTACCATGCGCATATGCAGCTGGTTGGGCTGGCCGACGTCGACTATCGCAAGCACCTTCACCCTGAACAATGGGCCGGTATCGTCATTGACCAGGCCCCGGGCGTCGAATTTAACATCTCCACCCGGCCGCGGGGCGGGTTTACCGAGTTCAATATCGTGCTCAGTGACCGAAACGCGCTCCACAAGATGGCCGAATATGTCCAGATTGCGGTACATTTTCTTCTCAACCACATGAACCGGCGCTATCAAAGCTACAACATCTTTTTCTATGAATATGAAGGCGACATTATCGCCAAGATCGTATTGCGCGCACCAGGCTCCCCCTATCTGATGGGATACTCGATTATCCAGGTGCCGAACAATCTTGACGAAACCGTCCGGCGCGTCCAGTCCTTGTACTTCTCAGACGCCAAATAAACAGCACAAAAGCAAGCCCGTGCTTCTTCTTAGGCTTGCTTTTGTGTATCGGTATGATAAGCCAACAACAATCGGCCACTGAGCGGCGGCAGTACAGCGCGAATCTTTCCGCTCACCGCTTCGACTGCTTCTCCATTGCCCGTTACATCATAAAGCGGCGGGATACTCCCCGCCTCGATTTCAATCTCCACCGTCTGCGTAAGACTGCGATTAAGCAGCACAAGTGCCGTATTGGTACGACCCGGCTGTCCGAATACGTCCGTCTCATTTTCCAGTTTCCGCACATAACCGTATACGTTCGACGAAGCCAAAACGAGCGATTCCCACGTACCTGTGCGAAGTACATTGTGCGCGTGACGCCAGCGGATAACCCGCCGATACCAGGCCAAAAGATCGCCATCCTGTTCACCCCATGGATACGGTCCCCGGTTCGCCGGGTCGTCCCCGCCTTCCATCCCGGCTTCATCCCCATAGTAGACACAGGGCATGCCCGGAAATGTCATCTGCCACAGCACCAGCAGTTTTAACCGCTTCATTGCGAGCGCACGGCGTTCTTCCTGCGAGATAGCAGAAGCCGGCAGTTCTTCCTGGAGCACGGTCAGCGCACGCGGCACATCATGACTGCCGATAAGGTTCATCAGACTGTAAAAATGCGGGCGCGGATAATTCTCATACAGGCTCATCAGCGCTCTGTGTGTCATAGCACTGTCTGCTCTGCCAAGCAAAAAATCGAGAGCGATACGCCGGAAGGGATAATTCATCACCGAATCAAGCTCGTCGCCCAGAAGGTATTTACGGCGGACGCCATAGCTAATCTTGTTTGTAGCATCTTCCCACACTTCGCCGATGAGAACCGCGTCCGGGTCCGCTTCTTTTAACGTGCGGCGAAACGCGCAAATGAACGCATCCGGCAGCTCATCAGCCACATCCAGCCGCCAGCCGCTGGCCCCCAGACGATGCCAGTGCTTTACTACGCTGTTTTCATTGTGCATGATGAAATCCTGATACGACGGATTCATCTCCTCCACATTCGGCAGCACGTCAATGCCCCACCAGCATTCATAGTCGTCCGGATGCCGGACAAACCGGTACCATTCATAATAGGGAGATTCCCTCCCCTGATACGCACCGAGACTAT
>NZ_BJXX01000178.1 GCF_007991215.1 Aneurinibacillus danicus | reverse complement strand
TGTGCAACAGATACATACAAAGCTCTTGCCTAATTAGGTAAGGGCTTTTTTCTATATTTTATCTTCCGTAAATCATATGTGAAAAAGTATAGATTTCTTTTTGATGACAAAATATAAAAGCAGAGGGGTGATAAAATGGAAACAAAACGTGCACAGGAAATTCTACAATCACCTGAAAAGATTGATGTAGGGTTTGAAGGCGTTCCGGTATGGATCGACTCCGTTGACGAACAAAGCAAAACAGCAAGGGTACATACAATGGACAATCCAACCGAGCGAAAAACGGTCGCGCTGTCGGAGTTAAAAGAACTGGAACATCATTAAGAACAAAAACGAGAGAAGCTGCTGAACAAAACGGCAGCTTTTTCCTTTATGAACAAAAGCTAACCGGAGACCTGAAAGATACCTGGGGTACACTATAGTCAGGAGGTGGACCGCCTTGGGTTGGTTGCTGTTTCTTATCGGAGCTGTACTGGCGTTTGTCACTGTGCAGAGAAGATGGTTTTATGACCCGACGCATCCGAAAAGACCGAAGAAAACCCGCACAAGTACCTGGTTCAGAAGCAAGTAGCAATCTTTGCAGGAGAGAAAAGCTTCTCTCCCCTCCTGCTTGCAGACCACCGCAATCGTATAGGTCCCATACGAAGGGATGCTCCGGACTTCCTGAAGGTTTTTTATCTGCATATCTAACTTGTTGAGGTTGAGACGCCGTGATGTTTTCGGAAACTGAAGGGATTTTTCTTCTGTCCAGGAAGAGCAATGTAGCCAGAGTGTTTGGCGAGTTTCAATTTGAGCTGTTGCAAAATCTCAACGGATACTTAATAATCTCACGCAGCATTATATGACTTTTTTCAAAATCGGTATCCATATTTCACTTTTGAAAGTTGGTGAGGTTACATCTTTATCCTCATTCCACAGGATTTCTGGACCTTCTGTCTGTTCATAGTTTGAGGATGGAAACCATTCGGAATAAATGCGTCCCCACACATCTTGCAGCGTATCAGGAAATGGTCCGATCGCTTCGAATACAGCCCATGTTAAGGCAGGAACTTCAAGCTGTGTTAGGTTATCTGGACACTCCTTAGTCGTTGCTACGCCAATATAGTGATCAAGCTCCCCTTTTTCCTCCATCCTGCCTTCGGAAAAGTTCGTGGATGCACTAAGCAGTCCCATAGGCTCGACATTAGAAAGTATTTTAAGTTGATTGATCGTTTCACCATCCAAGCTTTTCCACATAGAGGCAATCTCCGGATTAACCCCCTTGAAAATAATAGGAACTCTTTTTTTAATACCAACGATGCGAAATGCCTCTTTTTCTTCAATTCGATAGTTCATTTCATTTTCTCCTTTAATTGATAACTGGAAGGTCATTCGTGGGTAAGCTTTAAGTGAATGGCCATTATTTCTGGCTTCTGACGGTGTTATGCCATGCAAATTTTGAAAAGCTCGTGCAAAAGAATCTGGTGAGTTGTACCCGTATTTCATTGCAATGTCAATGATCTTTGAGTTGCTATCTTTAAGCTCAAATGCTGCAAGAGTAAGACGCCTGCGGCGGATGTATTCCGATAGTGAAATACCTGCAAGGAAAGAAAACATCCTTTTAAAATGATATTCGGAGCAGAAAGCCAGCCCTGCTACTTCTTTAAAGTCAATATCGTTAGTAAGGTTTTCTTCAATATACTTTATCGCTTCATTCATGTTCTTAAGCGAATCCATTATATGACCTCCTTTATCAATAGAATAGCAGGAGTTGAATGTATCCATCCGACATTTCGTGCACAATTATGTAGGGTCTATTCTTATTCATAAGCTTAGTATGCAAGCATACAACATAACAAATTAAAACAAAAGAATTTTGATTGCCGGATTGCTTCTATTCTCGGCTTTCGTTATTTATCAGCGGGAGCAAGATAGCGAACAGATTACAGCTTCCAGGAAGAGTTTCTTCTCCTCAGCAAAACGAAATCCCAGCGTAGACTGAAGTATCCTCCGACTTTGTAAATAGAATAGAAGCCAGGCATGCAACATGTGCTCACCTGGCTTGTTTTCCTTATCTATTATTTTTTTGTTTTCGGGAATAAAAAGTCGATAAACTTTTTTGCTGTTGGCTGGGGTTCATGGTTGGCAAGTCCGGGCCGTTCATTGGCTTCAATAATCACATATTCATCTCCCGCAAAGTCCGGGACCAGAAAATCCATTCCCACCACGGGAATATTGAGTACCCGACTTGCTTTCTCTGCGGCTTCTTGCAGAGAAGAGGAGACCTTATCCGTTACATCGGTAATGGTGCCGCCCGTATGATAATTGGCAGTTTTGCATACCTGTACTTCTTGGCCATCGGCAAGTACATCATCCCAGCTCAGATTCTGATGGCGGATGACGCGCTCCGTCTCTTTATTTACCGGGATTTTGGACTCACTGCTTGTCTTCTCCGCGAGATATTCGTTTTTCGCTTCGATCAGCTGACGGACGGTATTCGCTCTATTACAGATTTTCCGAACGAGAAAGCCCATCGACTTTCGCCGTGGGATGAGAGTGAGGGTTGCTCGGAATCCCTTTATGGGATGGTAAGAGCAACCTTGATTTGATAAAATCAAGACAGGGGTTCGCTCTTTGAAAACAGCATACATAGGGGGTTGCTCAAACAAAGCCTCTTTGAGCGTAAAATGTATGGAGTCGTCAAGAACAAGACGCTAAAACACTTTTGAGCAAACAACCTATGGCGAATGGTAACAGTTCGCCAGCCTGCGAACCTATACGGTCTGTCGTAGGAGGGGTGATGGCACACCCTAAACTTCGGAGTTGTTCAAAACAGAAATGGACTGCGAACGCTAACTACCGAAGAATCCCATCGGCTTTAGCCGTGGGAGTGTCAATTTCGGATACCAGTGATAACCGGCGAATACTTCATCTGCACCCTGCCCGCTGAGCACAACTTTCGTCTCTTTGCTGACTTCTTCCGAGAGCAGGTAGAATGCCACAGCATCATGGCTGACCATCGGCTCTGCCATGGCGCTGATGGCTTTTTCGATATTCGGAAGAAGACGTCTGGAATTAATAAAGATTTTTTTGTGTTCGGTACCGAATTCTTTGGCGATAATATCGCTATAGCAGAACTCGTTTCCTTCTTCCGTTCCTACATCCTCAAATCCGATGGAGTAGGTATGCAGAGACTGCGGATTACATTCCGCCATAAGCGCGACAATGAGGCTGGAGTCCAGCCCGCCGCTCAACAGGGCGCCGACGGGTACATCGCTGACCATACGCCGTTTGACGCTTTGCCGCAATTCATCAAGCACACGTTCAATCCATTCTTCCTCCGACAGCGTTTCTCTTCGCTCGAACCTTACGTCCCAGTAAGAAGAAATTTCTTTTGCACCGTCTGCACTGATGCTCATAATCGTCCCGGGAGCCAGTTTTTTGACGTTTTCAAAAATCGTATAAGGTGCGGGCACAACCGCATGGAAGCTCAAATAATAATGCAATGCTTCGGGAGAAAGCTCCGGGCGGATCATGCCGGCACGGTTTAATGCTTGAGTATTGGAAGCAAAATAAAACGCGTGCCCTTCTTCGGCATAATACAGCGGTTTAATACCGAGCCTGTCTCGGCCCAACAGAAAGCGCCCACGTATTTGATCATGAATACAAAAAGAAAACATGCCGTTCAGCCTTTTAACAAATTCGTCGCCCCATGCATGGTACGCTTTTAGCAGTACTTCAGTATCGCTGGTAGAGCGGAACGAATATCCTTGTTGCTGCAGCTCGTCACGCAATTGTTTGAAGTTATAAATCTCGCCGTTATAGACAATTTCTAACTTTAATTCCTCATCGATCATCGGTTGGTGGCCGTTTTCTGATAGGTCGATAATACTCAGGCGCCGGTGCCCGAATCCGAATCCTTCTCCCATATAGACTCCAGAGGCGTCCGGACCGCGTGTCTCAAGCGCCGGAAGCATGTTTTGTACTGTTCCCTCATCTACATTGCCTTTTTCATAATTTTCCTGGAATCAATTCCATAGGGGTCTCTGCTTCATTTATTCCACAAATAAGAGCCTGCTATATATAATTAGGTCTGTCGTAAGGTACGTTTTACAATATCTCATTTTCCTTTGTTATGCAAATTATTCAAAGAATTTGATTTTATCTTACTAAATATGATTTGATGGAAGAAAAAAAGACCTGCGTCCATATACCTTGTGCAATAAGGTAAGCGGGCAGGTCTTTTAATTTGTGCCAATTATGCGGCTTCAGATTCTTTGGAATGAACTTTTCTCATAAAATCGTTCACATCAGCAGGTACTTTACGGTCAAGTTTTGATACAATATAGACAGACAGGAAGCCAAGCGGTACTGTAACTAAACCGGGAATTTTAAATTGCAGGAACTCCGGCAGGGTGGACGTAAAGAAAATCATGTACATGGAAGCCAAAAGACCGATAACCAGGCCGGCAATTGCGCCTTTCTCTGTCATGCCTCGCCACCAGATGCCCAGAATGAAGATAGGCGTAAACGTACTGGCAGCTACGGTAAACGCAAGAGCCACCAGGTGACCGATGGAAGCGTTTTTAACCATTAAGCCCAGTGTTCCATAAAGGATACCGAGAATAACGATGGACACTTTACCTGCGATAACGCGCTCGCGTTCGCTGATGTTATTTTTGCGGACAAATGTGGCGTACAGGTCGTGCGCCAATGCACCGGAACTTGCGATAAACAGACCGGAAAGATTGGAGAAAATCGCCGCAAACGCACCTGCAATAACAAGACCAAGCAGCCATTCGCCGCCGAGCGCCTGTGCAGTGGACGGGATAACCATATTGTTACCGCCCGCAACCAGATCTTTCATAACCTGCGGCTCTGCAGTGCCGCTCAGGAAGATGGAACGGCCTACAGCGCCGAGGTATACGGCGAAGAAAAAGAAAACGCTTGCAATAGCGATAGCCATAAGTGCTGACTTACGCGCAGCTTTCGCACTCGGGTTCGTATAGAAACGAAGCAGGATGTGCGGCAGGCCGATTGTGCCGAGAGAAAGACCGATTGTCATGGACACGGTTTGCCAGAATGTCGGGAAGTAGTTTCCGGTGCCGGTCCAGGATGTACCGTCGAAGCTTACGTCTTTACCGTCTTTTGCATATTGTGCGGTGTCACCGATAACACCTTTGAATTCGCTGATGCCAGCGAGAATCTTGTCGTAATGGAGACCGCCATAGATAGCAGCTATAACCATTAGGATGAACGCCCCGAGACGAATCCATAACTCCAGTGCCTGGTTTAGCGTCGTTCCTTTCATACCGCCGATACCAACATAGAAAATCATAACTGCACAAGTAAAGATGATGCCGAATTCATAGCTTGTTCCGAAGAACATGCTTAAGATTTGTGCAGCACCCAGAAGCTGAGGAGCGGCATAGAAACCGGAGATGGCCAGAACGACAGCCACAGCGGCCAGGCGAGCACGTTTGCTGTGGAAGCGGTAAGCCAGGAAGTCTGCAACCGTATAGGCGCCAAACCGGCGCAACGGTCCGGCTACGAAGATTGCAAGCAGCGTCAGACCGATCGAGAAGCAGAAAGCGTAATAGGCACCGTCATACCCAAGCTGGAAGGTAAGACCGGCGATACCGAGAAAAGTCGCGGCGCTCAGATAATCACCGCCGATAGCGGAGCCGTTGGTGAACCAGCCGAAGCTTCGGCCACCGACGAAGTAATCAGAAGCCGTAGCGCTTCGTTTAGTTAAATACGTAATGTATACGATGGTTCCCATCAAAAGGATGGTCATAATCATTTTAGGCTCTAGCAGTGCCTGCATCATCCGATGTCCCTCCCTTCAGATTTGCCGAATGAGGATCCGTTGCTGCTTTGGTATTTTTGTAAGCGTTTTTCATAAAGGGCAGTATGAATGTAAGCAATAATGAATGCCATAGCCATCGCGACAATGCCGGTGAGGAACCAGGAGTACGTCATGCCTCCCCATATGCGAGAAAACATAAATTCGGGCGCGAACCAGTTTAAAATCGGAATAGCAAAAATGAATGCGTAATAGAGCAGGCTTAGTTTAAAGCCGGTAGAGAACTCGTCTTTCATGATTTTATTCGTCTCGGGATCAAGCGGTGGAAGTTCGCTAACATCGATGGTACCTGCGGCGACATAATCATACTCAGTATACTCATTTGCCATATGTTTCTTCTCCTCCTGCTCAGATAGATTTCTATATCTGTTTGGTGCCGTTTTTTATCCTCCCTCCTTAACATAACGGCAGAAAATATTTTTTATTGATTGATTGTACTTCATCGACAGGCAAGATGCCTTACAGAAAATTATCTAAAATATATAAAAATTTGTCCTATCTTAAGATTTTGGGCATAATAAGTTTGAAAAATTGTAAGTGGCAGTACAGCGGGCAGATTGAGCAAAAGGGGAGAGAAAAAATTGTACAGCATTCAACTGGCAATCGAAGATAAAAGAGAAAAAGCCAAAATAGAAGCGTGGATTCGGGCAGAATGTGCGTCTCAATGTGTAATTTTCGAAGGAGATAACCAGCCGGGCTTTCCGCATATTCTTATTATGGAAATTCGTACACCCTTCGATTGGGTACGCATCCACCGCATCCGGAAACGGAATAGAGAGTGCCGCGTTTTTCCGCTTATCTGTCCCGAACTGCTTCATACTTCGTCGCTTGCCATTGAGCTTGAACTTCAATCATTGTTCGCCAAACCTGTAAAGAAGAATTTGTTTATTCGTAATATAAAACGAGCGTTTGAATCATTGGCGAATGAGAGCACCGGATCGTTTAACTATAAAGATATTTACGAACAAATGCAGGCGGAAGGGAGAGCGGGACAGGACGACGCTCCATTTCAGGAAGCGTTTCTGCGCCGTTTGCTGCGAGGGGAAATTTCTACTGAGCAGGAAGTTATCGAAGCCCGGACGTTTCTTCCCGGTGCTGCAGTCCCCAATATTGTGTGTTTTATCCAGGGGTTTGTCCGGTTTCCGGAACAGGAAGAAAAGGAAGGCTGGCAGGCGCCGACTGTAATACAGGATTGTTTTCTTGAAGAGTTTTCCTCCTATGTACCGCATTTGTTTTTTCTTCCGTACCGGAAGCATATGGTCATGCTATTCCGCGTTCCATCTGCATGCGCCTCCCTGCGTTATTGGAAAGAAGGGCACGCGAGTATGCTGCGCGTTATCGATAGATTGGAAGGGGAATACGGCATTCACATATATGTAGGCGTTGGATCTGTTTACCGGGAGCCGCTGCTTCTGCATCATTCGTACCGTGAGGGCAGGAAGGCGCGCCGCACGCCACCGTATGAGAGATTATCGCTTCGTTATTATGAAGAAATTACGAAGGATGAACAGCTGCAAAAATGCATAGAGTACATTGGAAAGCATTATACGGAAAATTTATCTGTAGGGCAAGTGGCCGCACAGATTAACTTAAGCGTTCCTTATTTTAGCCGTCTTTTCAAAAAAGAGACAGGACGAAGCTTTGTTTATTATGTAACGTTTGTAAGGATACAGCGGGCGGTGTGGTTGCTTCGTCATACGAATCTTACCATCGAACAGATTGCCGAGGAACTGGGGTTTAATACCCCCAATTATTTCAGCTGCACTTTCAAAAAATATGCAGGGCTTTCCCCCAGTGAATACCGAGCTACGAAAGAAATTATTTTTCTGTGAAAATCGTGAGGAAAGAAAGAGGAGAAGAGGAAATGAGATCCAGAGAAGAAAAA
>NZ_BJXX01000177.1 GCF_007991215.1 Aneurinibacillus danicus | reverse complement strand
CACGGTGACAAAGACCGGAAGAATCCCACGTGCTTCAGCCGTGGGAGAAGGTCAAACATTTTTAGATGGGTGTCTCGATGCGTTCCGGATGCGTATATACATTGAGCGAGTTGCCGCGGATAAAACCAACGGCCGTAATGCCGAGCTCTTCCGCAAGATCGAGAGCCAAGCCTGTCGGCGCTGATTTGGATAGGACGACTTCACAGCCGATTTTCGCTATTTTCAATAACACTTCTGAAGAGATACGTCCGCTGAAAGCGATGATTTTGTCCTGCATAGAAATCTTATGTTTTAAGCAGTGTCCGTAAATTTTGTCCAGCGCATTATGGCGTCCGATGTCCATACGTGAAAGAATGATTTCGTTTCGATCGCACAGCGCCGCGTTGTGGACGCCGCCTGTATTCTGAAATACATCCGAGCCTTCCTGCATCAGGCGGATGAGACGGAAGCAATCTTCAGCGGACAGTGTGACGTTCTTCTCTTTCATTACTTTTGCCGTACGCGCGTCGTTATAGAAATAAAAGTTTTGCCGGCTTTTTCCACAGCAAGAGGTAATGTAGCGCCTGGAATAAAATTGCTGGTTGATTTTCTGCGCTTTATGCAATTCTACATGTGCAAATCCTTCTTGTTCCTGTACTAGCAAGCTTTTAATGTCCTCATAGGAGCGAATGACCCCTTCAGAAGCCAGAAATCCAACCACAAGGTCTTCGATATATTCGGGCGTACATACCACCGTAGCAAATTCTTCTTCATCGAGAAAAATTGTTACAGGGAATTCGCTAACCACTTCGTCCGTACATTCATGCAGCTCATTGTCACGGTAACGCAGGATGGTCCGCGTGTGAACAATAGGTTGAATCATAAATATCCCTTCCATTTGTTCATAGATTTTTCTTTCTTCATTATTTTAAGCTTCTTACCTCTAATGTCAAAAGAAAAATCATCGACCGCTCTCTTGTATTCCCTTTTAAAACGTGCAATGCTAGAAAAAGGAGGAAGAGAATGTATGGAAAAATCAAATCGTGCACGTATCGCTCATGAGTTCAGCAATATTGTTCGAGAAATACGGAAAACGCATGTCGGCAAGGGACCTACACATATCGTCACTCGCTTTGTCGGGCCGTGGGCAATCTGCGAGATGAAAGGCAACCTGACAAGCGTAGAGAAATTTATGAGTCGAACAGCGGAAGGGCAGCGAATGATTCACGCAACGCGCACGGAATTTATCAAGAAAATCTATGAGGACTTGTCTGTCGGAAAGCCCTTAGAAGAGCTGGTCAACGCCAAACTGCTCACGCTGTTTGTTGATTTTCGGTTCGAACTGGATACGGCTATGACGGTTTTTGTTTTCGAACGTCCATTGGGTCTGGACAGCTAATGAAATTGTGTCTATAATGTTAAATATGTTTTAAAGTAGGTTTGCATAACATATATAAGGTGGGTAAAAGATTAAGTTGCAAAGTTGATTGCTGAAAGCGCATTCTACTTGCTCCTTAGTTTTTTTCGCTTTTCTGATATGGCGGATTGGTTACCGGTACTTGCGTGCCGCAGGCTATTCCATCATGAAACAGTTGTGTCAGAGGCGCAGTGTCTCTACAGATCCGTTTTGTGATGGAATTTTTTTTTGCAGGGAGACAGACGATCGGGCCGGTTGCTCAATCTGATTGAACAAGGGGGAGAAAAATGAGTACAACAACGAAACTGTCCGTTCGCATTAACGGCAAAGAGTATCAGGCAGTCGAAGGGCAGAATATCGTCGATGTCATGAAGGAACAAGATATTGAGATTCCGCATATTTGCTATCATCCGAATCTGGGCACTATTCAAACGTGCGACACATGTATGGTAGAGATTGACGGTAAGTTGGTGCGCTCCTGTGCGACGAAAGTGGCGGAAGGTATGAATATCGAGACCAAATCACCGGCAGCCAAAGCGGCTCAGGTGGAAGCGATGGATCGTATCCTCGAAAACCATCAGCTATACTGTACTGTCTGTGACAACAATAACGGCAATTGTCGCATTCATAATACGGTAGAGATGATGCAGATCGAGCATCAAAGCTATCCGTACCGGCCAAAGCCGTATGAAGTCGATATGTCTCACCCGTTCTATCGTTACGATCCGGATCAGTGCATTCTCTGTGGCCAATGCGTAGAAGCCTGTCAGAATGTTCAGGTTAACGAAACACTGTCCATTGATTGGGAGCGTGACCGTCCGCGCGTTATCTGGGATAACGATGTGGCGATTAACGAGTCGTCCTGTGTTTCCTGCGGACATTGCGTGAATGTATGTCCGTGCAATGCATTGATGGAGAAGTCCATGCTAGGTGAAGCGGGAATTATGACCAGCATGAAGCCGGAGCTTTTAAGCCCGATGATTGATCTGGTAAAAGAAGTAGAGCCTGGCTATAGCGGCATCTTTGCCGTATCGGAACTTGAAGCGACGCTGCGCGCCACCCGTACAAAGAAAACAAAGACGGTTTGCACATTCTGCGGCGTCGGCTGTACGTTCGAAGTATGGACCAAGGGACGGAAGATTCTCAAAATCGAACCGACTCCGGATGCGCCGGTTAACGGTATTTCTACCTGTGTAAAGGGCAAGTTCGGTTGGGACTTTGTCAACAGCGAGGACCGTCTGACGAAGCCGCTCATCCGCAGAGGCGATGAATTCTACGAGGCGACATGGGACGAAGCGCTTTCTCTCATCGTAAGTAAGTTCAAGGAGATTAAAGAGCGTGACGGTGCAGACGCGTTCGGCTTCATCTCCTCTTCCAAATGTACGAACGAAGAGAATTACCTGCTGCAAAAACTGGCGCGCTCCGTTATCGGAACGAATAATATCGACAACTGTTCACGCTATTGCCAATCCCCGGCGACGACGGGACTGTTCCGCACTGTGGGCTATGGCGGTGATGCAGGTACGATTTATGACATGGCCGGTGCGGGTCTCGGCATTATTGTCGGCGCAAATCCGGCGGAAGCGCATCCGGTTATCGCGACCCGATTGAAACGCGCACGCAAGCTGAATGGACGCAAACTCATTGTTGCAGACCTGCGCAAGAACGAAATGGCGGAGCGCTCCGACCTGTTCCTGCGGCCGGCGCCGGGAACGGACCATGTATGGCTGTCTGCCGTAACGAAGTACATCATCGACCAGGGCTGGCACGATGTCGAATTCCTTCATAAGCGCGTAAACGGATTTGAAGAATATAAAAAGTCGCTTGAAAAATATACGCTTGAGTACGCGGAGAAAACGACGCGCATCCCGAAAGAGCAGCTTATCCAGACGGCAAAAATGATCCATGAAGCCGACGGTACGGCCATCTTCTGGGCGATGGGGGTTACGCAGCACTGCGGCGCAAGCGAAACCAGCACGGCGATCAGCAATCTGCTGCTTGTGACCGGCAACTTCGGACGTCCGAATGCAGGCGCTTTCCCGCTGCGTGGACATAACAACGTACAGGGCGCCTGTGACTTCGGTACGCTGCCGAACTTCTATCCGGGATACGAATTGGTAACGGACGCCGCTGTGCGCGAGCGTTACGAAAAGGCATGGGGAGTCGCGCTTCCTTCCGAAAAAGGACTGGACAACGAGGGTATGATCAAAGCGATTCATAACGGTGAAATGAAAGCTATGTTCCTGATGGGCGAAGATATGGCCTGGGTAGATGCTAACTCTAACCATGTTCAAGCAGCCCTTGAAAAGCTTGAATTCTTCGTCGTACAGGACGTGTTCTTTACGAAAACGGCACAATTCGCCGACGTGATACTTCCGGCAAGTCCGAGCCTGGAGAAAGAAGGTACGTTCACGAATACGGAACGCCGCATTCAACGTCTGTATCAGGCGCTTGCGCCGCTGGGCGAATCCCGTCCGGATTGGCAGATTCTTATCGATCTGGCGAACCGTCTCGGCGCGAATTGGAGCTACTCAAGCCCGGCTGAAGTAATGGCAGAATCGGCAAGTCTTGCACCGCTGTTCGCGGGAGTATCGTATGAGCGTCTGGAAGGATATAATAGTTTGCTGTGGCCGGTGCAGGCGGACGGTACGGATACGCCCCTTCTGTACACGGAGCGATTCCCGTTCCCGGACGGTAAGGCACGCCTGACGCCGACCGATTGGATTCCGCCGGTGGAAATGCCGGAAGAGTACGACCTGTTCCTGAACAATGGCCGTCTGCTTGAACATTTCCATGAAGGAAACTTGACCAACAAGTCCGACGGGTTGATGTACAAAGCTCCGGATACGTTTGTGGAAGTATCGCCGGAGCTGGCGCAAGAGCGCGGCATCAAAGACGGTTCGCTCGTGCGCCTGCAATCCGAATATGGTGCGGTGAGACTGCGCGTTGTCGTGACCGACCGTGTACAGGGTAAAGAGATTTACGTACCGATGAATTCTGTGAGTGAAGATTCTGCGGTTAACCTTTTGACGAGCAGCTTCTCCGATGTGACGACGCACACGCCGGCGTATAAAGAGGCCAAGGTAAAGATGCAGGTGCTTGAAGTGGAAGGCGCAAGCCCTCTGCCCCGTTTCAATTCCCGTTTCGGCAAGCGGAATCCGCAGCGCGGGGTAGAAGTGGAGCGCAAGTGGAATCGTGCGGATTATCGTACGCTTGAAACCGTCGGACGGGGGGAGAAATAAATGGCGAAACCGATAACTGTCGTAAAGAAACATGAACCGACCGAAGCCGAAAAACAGGCTATGGCGCTGGGCGAGCTGGTCAGCATCATAGCCAAAAACGGCGAAGCGCTTCAAGAAACGTTAAAGCTGATTCAATTGCTGCACGAGAGCGGCGCACTCGAAATTATCGGCGGCTTGATTCAGTCAAGGGAGAAAATTATGGAAATCGGCATCTCTCAGCTATCCAAACCGACAATGACGCGCGGCGTCAACAACGTAATGAGCGCTGTCGGCATGCTGGGTGAGTTGGAGCCGGAGACGATTAAAAAAGTGTTCGAAGGCATTGTCAACGGCATGCAGCACTCTGCAGAAGAAGTGCGTGCAGGCAAGAAAACCGGTATGTTCGATTTGATGAAAGCCTACAAAGACCCGGACATCAACCGCGCCATGACCGTTATGCTCGGCTTCCTGAAGGGCATGGGACAGAAACTATAGGTTGTATGGTGAGAACAGAAGAGATATGAGATCGTAAAAAAGAATGCGTAATTGCCGAAAGAGGCTGTCTCAAAAGGTCGTTGAAAAGCGACTTTTTCGGGCCAGCCTCTTGTTGTGTCCTGATTTTTGGTTATTTATGGATATTGGAGTCTTTTTTTATTAGAGGGGAGCGCATGCGGCCTCTCTTTTTACGTCAAAAATGTCATCTTATAGATCGGATTCATATCAAGCCGCCTGCAGAGCGAATCATTTTCCGCACGCTTTCATAGTATTCAGGCCGCATTACAACCGTCAGTAAAATATCCCTTCCCCGGATCGTATCGTCATCACCGTCGCTCATGCCGCTTGCACTCGGGTGAGCGGCCATCATGATATTGGCGTCGATTTGACCGGGTGAAGCGTCGGTTGTCAGTGAAGCAAGACTGGCGAAGTTGCCGGTGATGGAATTAATCGGTCGTTCCGGTTCGGGACCGGGATATAGACCGATGCGGTCCACCTGGAGAGCGATAATCCCTTCTTGCGCGGCTAACTGCTGCCGTATGTTTTCGGCTTGTTCGGGTGTATTGAAATAGGCGAGAATGTATTTTTCGTCCATGCTCCGTCGTTTCCTTTCCGAAGGGTGAAAGCTTCTCTTTATTATTGTTTGCACGTGTCTTTTTTCTTATGCATCTTATACATGAGCCGGAAAGACGTGCCGCATAAAAATCCAGCAAAACAGCAGCAGAAGATTCAGCGCCATCAAATATAGGACAAGCACCAGAGAACTGCCGGTAGTGGCGACGAACAGTACGAATACCAGGGTACTGAGCAGACGTCCCAGGCTGAAGGCAAACTCCCGAATAATAATATACTCGACCCGCAGCCTGGCTTTTTCCATGCTTTCGCCGATCACGTCAAAACTTGTCGACACGAGCGGTACAGCGAAAAAAGGATAAAACAATGCGGTACCGATTCCGAGCAGAAGCAGAGTGCCGAAGCGAAGCTGCGCCAGAAGCGGCAGCACGGATACCGAGAGCATGAACGCGCCGATGAGCAGCGAGCGGCCGCGCCTGTGAGGTCGAATCCATTTGCCGACCGCATAATAGGACACCAGAGAAAGAATGGAAGTGAAGAGGGCATAGGTGCCGACCGTAAATTCGCTGGCCGATGCGACGAATACCAGGAGGCCAACGAGAAAAATAACCACGCCTTCCCGCATGCCCCAGAAAAAGTATGAGAATACAACATAGTGCCACTTTGAAATATCGCGTGTATCTGTCCAAACGCTGCGCAAATCCAGTTTCCCTTCACACTTCCGACCGCAGATGAAGAAGCTGACGATAACCGCCAGAGTAAAGATGATAAGCGATAAGGAGAAAATGAGCCGATAGCCGTTTGTCTGATGGGTAACCAGCCAGCCTGCGAAAAAAGGAGCGCCACCGGCCGCTATCGACATTAGGAGTCCGTTTGCCCCGTTAAAGACATCGCGGTTGTCAGGGCCTGTAATTTCGAAATACATGACATAATAGCCCAGCCAGTAAAACCCCGCACCCGTACCGAGCAGCAGGCCGAGCGGCACAATATAGGCCGTCGCCGATTTACCGAGCATAAGCACTGTAAGATAAAACACGGCCATAATGAAGACACCGATCCGTATGCTCAACACCCGGTCCCGGCGTTTAATCAAATGGCCCCCGATCCAAAATGCAATCGGGATGGCGAGAAAGGTAAAAAGGTTAAACAGCCCGATTATAGCGTAGTCGCTTTTCACTTTCCACAGGTAGACGTTGACGAAGGTGTTGGAGAGCCCGATGGAGCTGAGATACAGCGTATTCATCAGCAGCAAAAGCCTGGCCTGGCCATCAAGTTTTCCTGTTTGTTCCATGAAAAAGCTCCTTTTACAAAAAGAATACAACCTCATGGTTAGCTTGTCCGCTCCGTTTCATCTTTGCTCAAGCAAAGATTTCCATCATAATTTTTGGTTGGGATGTAAGAATATGAGTAGAAAACACGATTGGTAAATTAAAACAACATAAAGTGGGGTGATGGGAGATATTATGATATAATAAATGATAAATTTAAGGAACTTTGCATGCTTTTTGTAATTTTAACAAGCTATTTGTATGTTTAAACTTAGTTTTGTGAAAAGAGGAATTGATATGTACGAAAATCTTTTAAATATATCTGAAGCTGCAAAGCTACTGGGAGTTTCGCCAAGTACACTGCGGCGGTTAGAGAAGAATGGGACTGTTGAAGGTTATGGTCTAAAGGTTTTATATACTCCTGGAGGCCAAAGAAGATATATTCTAGATGAGTTACAACAACTTTACTCCAATCAAGGATTTTCAGGACAAATTGGATTTGGTAACAAACCGGCTCTTCTCATTCGTGATTTAACCATAGCTTTTACTGAACCGCATTCTCAATTATCTATTAAGATTGAAGAGCAAATTTCTGCAACAAAACGACTTATAGAAGAAGCTCTTTCCCATAACATACCAATTATCTTTACTATAACAATATACGATTCAACTAATAGGGTATCTAAGTTATGGTGCCAGAAGTTCCCATCCCTTCAGATTTTGGATCGTCAAAGTACGTGGGTCAACATTCATCCAGATCTTAGTGACTATTCTTATGATATTATTAATCCTACCGTGCATATTACTGACTTGTATAATTGTCAAGTAGATGATTTTCTGAATGAACGCCAGATAGATACTGTAATATTGGCTGGTGCTACAACAAGTGGAAGCATAAGAGCAACTGCTGTAGATGCTCTTCAAAGAGGTTACAGAGTAATTATTCCTAAAGAAGCTGTGGGAGATCGTAATCAAACCCTGCAAAACTCGACATTAATAGACTTAAACGCAAGATATGCAGATGTCATGAGTATAGAGAAGGTATTAAAAGGCATGAAACTGCCGATAGAGAGCTCGGATTAACTTTGCTAAGGAGAGTGAAGTAAGTCATATGATACGCATTCGTCCAGAAGAACTATCTGCTAAAGATAATTACAAACTATTAACAGGAACGATTGTCCCCCGTCCGATAGCTTTTGTTACCACTCTTTCTACTGTTAATCAAATCGTCAATGCTGCCCCATTTAGTTATTTTAATATCATCAGCAGCACTCCCCCGCGTCTATCTATTTCAGTACAGCGAGTAAATGGTAATATGAAGGATACCGCTCGGAATGCAGTAGAGCGAGGAGAGTTTGTTGTACATGTAAGTAATGAAGATATGATAGAAGAGATTAACAAAACAGCGGCCTCCTTAGATCCGGATGAAAGCGAACTTGATTTGACACAACTGCATACGGTTGATAGCACACATATTTCTGTGCCCGGTATTAAGGAGGCACCCATCCGTTTTGAATGCAAACTTGAGAAGCACCTTACATTTAATGGGGAAGACGGTAAAATCACTGCTGATTTATTAATTGGTCAAATCGTTTATTACCATATAGCTGACGATTTATACGATCAAGATAAAGGCTATATTCTTGTGGATAAAGTAAAGCCTGTAAGTCGTCTGGCTGGAAATACCTACGCTAAACTTGGTGAACTATTTTCGATTAAACGTCCCACTTAAATCATCTAACCGTTGTATAAAAAGAAAACATAGAAGAAATCGGAAACCACAGGAAACCTTTATATTGGGTTTACATTTTTTACAAGAACTTTAAGCGGGGTTAAAAGTAGCCTAAGAAAGTGTCTGTACAATAAAAACATAGGGAAATTGAAAAATACATATCGAACGAAAAAAGCGGAGAGTGATAAACCTATGGAAATGAACCGCAGACAATTCTTAACGTATCTTGGTACGGGAACGGCAGCGCTTGCTTCCCTTGCCACCGGCATTCCGGCTTTTGCAGCCGAGAAGACACTGTCCGGAAAAACGGCAGATCATCTCTTCGGCATGGATGAGGACAAGCATAAGCCATCCAAAGTTAAGTTCAAACCGATTCAAGCGACGGATAAAGACGATCTTGTACTGCCGCAGGGATACAAGTATGACATTATTGCTTCATACGGGGATAAAATTAATACCAAAGGTGACACCTTCGGTTTTAATAACGACTTTACCTGTTTTCTGCCGATTGAGGAAAGCAGTGAACATGGCTTGCTGTGGGTGAACCATGAGTACCTGGGTGAATTGGAATACTATGTAACCGGCTATGACGCATTGAATGCCGACCCGGAAAACAATACACGTACGGCGGCACAGATTGAAAAGTATCTGTATGCGCTTGGCGGGTCAGTGATTGAGATTAAAAAAGAGAACGGAAAATGGCGTCTCGTATCCGATTCGAAATACGGCCGCCGCGTCAGCGGTTTAACCAGACATACATTGACCGGTCCGGCTGCAGGCAGCTCTGCGGTAAACGGAGCGCGTGAAGTAGTGGGAACGTTCGCCAACTGTTCGGGCGGCGTTACGTTGTGGAATACGATCCTCTCCTGTGAAGAAAACTTTGATAGTGTCGTGGCAGATACTAAATTAAAAGATGCAACCCACTACGGCTGGGTAGTAGAAGTGGATCCTTTTGATCCGAATTCCGTGCCGAAGAAGCATACAGCTCTGGGCCGCTTCTCTCATGAAAATACCGCCATGACCATTGCACCGGGCGGTCAGCTTGTCGTATACATGGGTGACGATGCTAACGACCAATATGTATACAAGTATGTTTCCAGAGGCACGTACAACAAAGCGGCCGGCAAAGCAAATGCGAAACTGCTGGAAGAAGGTACACTGTACGTAGCTAACTTCAGCAAAGGGAAATGGATTGCCTTGGATTACGCGAAAAACGAGACGCTGCAAAAAGCGGTAGACGCGGATAAGAAGCCGTTGTTTACTTCCCAGGCCGACGTGTTGGTAAACTGCCGTGAAGCGGCAAAAGCGGTAGGCGCAACTC
This sequence comes from Aneurinibacillus danicus, assembly GCF_007991215.1. Classification (GTDB taxonomy): domain Bacteria; phylum Bacillota; class Bacilli; order Aneurinibacillales; family Aneurinibacillaceae; genus Aneurinibacillus; species Aneurinibacillus danicus. The sequence continues at coordinate 1,484 of NZ_BJXX01000177.1, read as the reverse complement.
CGATGGACCGTCCGGAAGATTTGGAAGTACATCCGATTGACGGAAGCGTGTTTATCTCGTTGACAAACAACTCCAAGCACGGTAACTTCTATGGGCAAATCGTTCGTCTGTTTGAAAAAGATAACAATCATGCGGCAGAAGAATTTATGTTTGAAATTTTCGCGACAGGCGGTCCGCAAAGTGGATTTGCCGCGCCGGACAACCTTGCATTTGATAGTGCGGGTAATCTGTGGGTTGTAACGGACATTTCATCTTCGTCCATGAACAGTGGAATTTACAAGTCATTTGGCAATAACGGAATGTTTTTCATCCCGACGTCTGGACCGGACAGAGGCATCGCATCGCAATTTGCTTCTGCCCCAATCGGTGCGGAGATGACGGGACCCTGGTTTACGCCGGATGAGAAGACACTCTTCCTGTCCGTACAGCATCCGGGCGAGAACTTGGAGACATATGCGGCACCTACCAGCCACTGGCCGAAGGGCGGTATGTCGATTGCACTGCCAAGCGTCGTAGCGATTACCGGATTTTAATAAATAGGAGGACGATTGCATGCTTTCAAACATCGGAATTCCCGGGTTGATTCTTATTCTCGTCATTGCGCTCATCGTATTCGGACCGAATAAACTGCCGGAGATTGGCCGTGCGTTAGGCCGTACGCTAACAGAATTCAAATCGGCGTCGAAAAATCTGATTAATGGTGATGAGGAAGAAGAGAAGAAATCTACACCTATGCTGGTAAGCAGCGAAGAGAAAACAAAGAAATTATCGTAACTAATAAGTTTGATGTTAGAAGAAAGAGCGGCATTTAATTGTGCTGCTCTTTTTATTTATGCAGTCAAGCATAGATGCGGGATCGGCAGATAGACTTTATGCACTAACTGAAAAATAGAAAAAGTAAATCGAATAAACATGAACACATGTGTGGGGATCTGGTTTGTCAAGAGAAATATTTGGAAGAAACATGAATTTTATGTTACTTTTATTGTCAGAATCGTGTATACTATTTTTCGGTTGATTTTTACGTTAAATTATTATTTCATCATTGCAACCTTAATAAAATGAAAATAAGGGGATTGAAATGGTGGGTATGAAAACGGAATGTATGTTTGAAAACCGGGAATTTGCCTGTTTGACGGACATGATCGAGACACTATTGCATGAAGCGAATCGGCAAATTGTCCAAATCGATGTCGGACAAAAGAAAAATACGGCAACAGAAAGAGCGTATGCTAAATGGCGTCTGCTGCATCTTCAAAAATGTTTCGGTGAGTATATACCTGAGGAGTATCGAAGTACGTATAATTCTCTCTGGAGCCATGTATACCGTTTAGAACACCAGGTAGGTTACCGACATCCGTATATTATTTATTTGTTGGAAAAAATTTTCTGTCAAAACTCTTCCCATGTTGGATAGGCGCCGCTCTTCTATATAGAGGGGCGTTTTTTATAGAAAACCGCCATGGCATCTCAGCCGCAACCCC
>NZ_BJXX01000176.1 GCF_007991215.1 Aneurinibacillus danicus | reverse complement strand
GATTTTCACAGAAAAAGGGTGCGTACCGTTTCGTGCATACTGCTGTGAAAGATGACAGTGATAGTGCGGAAAAAATTGCTTTCGAGAAACGGTCGAACCGCAAGGCCCGGATGGTGAAGGGAAGCGGCGGAAATGCCTGGAATAATCGAAAGCCCGCTGCCTCTGGCGACAAACGGCAGGAGCGATTCATTAAAGCCCAGTTCAAGAGCGGGGGCAGGCTCTATACCGCAACGAATGCAATAGGAACGGAATGAAGTCCGAATGTCGCACGGGTCCTGGTGAAGGACCCATTTTTCATTTGCAGCATCGAAAAATGAAACGGCGGCGGATGCGGCAAGCGGATGATCGACTGGTAGTACCAGAAAGTATGGATCGATAAACAGTATACGCTGCTGCAGGTGCGGATGAGAAGGTGCATCCTGCACAAGCGCAATATCAATGCGCTCTTCTTCCAATAGACCGATTAATTCACGGGTAGTATCGCGTACCAGTATTTCCGTGCTGTATTCGCCGTTCTGCTGCGCACGTTCTATTGCTTCCGGCGCATAATGGGCGGCCAGGCTGGGCAGAGCCCCGATTCGTATGGTTTTTGTAGGAATTGATTTGTACCTGTCCATCTCTTTTTCAAGATTTCGCACTTGTTCAAGCAGCGTGTAAGCTTTGCCGTACAAGTACCGGCCCGCTTCCGTCAACTTGATTCCGGCAGGCGTGCGAATCAGCAACTGCGTATCGAAAGAACGTTCCAGATTGGTCAATTGTCTGGTGAGGGCAGGCTGTGAGATGTAAAGCGCGGCCGCCGCTTTGTTTAAGCTTCCCTGTTCTACGATAGTAACGAAGTATTTTAATTGCTGCAGATGAAGCATGCTTGTCTCCCCTTTAACTTATAACTTTCAGTTATATCCTCTCTACTTTATTAATATTATCCCGAAGCACAAAATCCTGCTAAATTATAGAAAACAACCATGATGTTTCTGCCGCAACCCCGACATGAAAATGATGGGAAGAGCGGCTGACTTTTGTGGTACGAAGGAAAAGAGAGGATGAATGGTGTGCTGGTTGCTTATCTGGTGATGTGCTTGATTTTCGGCACCACATTTCTAGCGATAAAGATTGGATTGGAAGAGGGGATGCCGCCGTTTTACTTTGCTGCGCTCCGTTTTTTCATCGCCGGAATTCTGCTTTTGTGTTGGTTGAAAGCCAAACAGGAGGCAAGAAAATATTCGTTTAAGCGTTATGCGGAAATTGCGCTGCTTGGTATTATGATGACCACAATTCCATTTGCGGCGCTGTACTGGGCTGAGCAGTATGTACATTCGGGGCTTGCCGCGCTGCTTGTGGCTACCGCACCCGTATTTGCGACCGTGTTCAGCGTGTGTGCCGGACAGATGCGCTACCGCTGGTATACGGGAAGCGGGCTTGTGCTGGGCATTATCGGCATTGCGCTCATTGTCGGGGTTTCTTCCGAAGTGTCGGCGGCGGAAGGAGGCCGTGCCTATCTCGGAAAGATAAGCATTGTGGCTGCAGAATTCTTTTATGCATGGGGAGCTATCCGTGCTAAAAAGCTGATGGAAGAGGTACCGCCGCTTGCTTTTAATGCGTGGCAGATGGTATTTGCCAGTCTGGGCCTGTTCTCGCTTTCCTTCTTGTTTGAAGATGTTGCCCGTGCCTCCTATACGCTGTCTTCTATCGTCTCCCTTCTGTATCTGGCGATTGTGGCGTCGATTGCGGCCAGCGGTATTTACTACTGGCTGGTACGGGAAACGAACGCCGTATTTCCGACTACATGGACGTACGTCTCGCCTGTCATTGCCCTGCTTGCCGGTGTATTGTTTTTAAGGGAAACCGTTTCTTTAGCTCAATTGGCAGGTGGCGTTGGAGTACTGGTGGGGATTATTCTGCTGAACTTGGACACATGGAAAAAGATACTGCATAAAAGAGGAGAAAAACGGGTATTCATTCAATGAGTGCAAATTCATTGCATTTTGACTGGTCGATTTATGTGTTGAACTGATAGGCGTAATTTAAGGTGAGCTTAAGAAAAAGGGCTTCCGGAATATGATATAATGGCGGAAAACCGCGTCGTGCAACGGATTGAGGTGATGGATATGTTAACGATGCCGGACATGGACGGTTTTGAAGTGTGCAGGCGTCTGCGTGACATTACAGTAGCGCCGATTCTTTTCCTGTCTGCGAAAAACGAAGATACGGATAAGATACTTGGCCTTGGCCTCGGAGGAGATGATTACATAACCAAGCCGTTCAGCCCGAAAGAAGTGGCTTACCGGATGAAGGCATATTTTCGGCGCCATCAGTATTTTCAGTGTAAGGAAAACATGTATCTATAGGTTCGGCGATATCGAAATTGACGAAAAGCGTGGCGAGGTTCACAAGGCAGGCAAGGCCGTGGCGCTGATGGCAAAAGAATAGCAACTGCTGCTATTCCTTGCGCGTCATCCAAACCAAATCTTCAGCAAAAGAAAGCTATACGAAGCCGTATGGGAAGAAGAATACCTGGGATACGATAACACGATTATGGTTCATATGCGGCACCTGCGCGAGAAGCTTGAAGATAATCCGTCTGTGCCAGTGTACCTTCTAACAGTACGAGGACTCGGCTATAAGCTGCGGAATGGGGGAGCCGGCACGTGAAGTGGAAGATGACCGGGCTTTTTCTTGTTCCGCTCGCGCTCATGACGGTCGCGTTTACATTTATTAATTTCGCGGCCGCTTCTTATTTTCTAGCGGGTGGCGAACAGCCCGAGAAATTGGGGAGTTCGCCTTTTTTCTCGTACTCTGAATATACTCGCAATTTTCAGCGGTATATTATATTCGCAGACGGCAAGCCGGGACTTTCAGTTGAAGGACAGGCGCAGCTTGCACAGAAGCAGGCATGGATACAGATTCTCGATGAAAATGGGAATGAAGTTTATGAATTAGCCGAGAACACTCGTGACTTCAGTCATGAGATGAATCGGTTTCGGACAAGGCGTGTCTTTTGACACGTCAATTGTCCGACATATGTTAACTTAGTGATTAACAAAAAAAGCACCGATATTTAGCGGTAATGACTTGAAAAATATTTGACATATGTTATCCTGTGATTGAGGTGGATAACATGGCAGAAGTCAAACATGGTAGAGGATATGTGTACTCTATCCAATACCATATTGTATGGTGTGTGAAATATCGCCATAAAGTGTTGCTTGGTGATATAGATAAAAAACTAAAGGAAATACTCAATCAAATTGCTGCAGATAACGGTTTCACGATTTCAGAAATTGAAAGTGATTGTGACCATGTTCATCTCCTAATTGATTGTAATCCGCAACATTCAATTCCGAATATCATCAAAGCGTTAAAGGGGGTTTCGGCAAGATTGCTATTTAAAGAGTTCCCCCAGCTAAAAAAGAAGCTATGGGGAGGGAATCTTTGGAATCCTTCTTACTTTGTGGCAACCGTAAGTGAACACACGGAAGCGCAAATACGACAATACATCCAAAATCAGAAAGTGGGGTGAAAAGCGATGTTAGTAAATAAAGCATACAAATTCCGTATCTATCCAACCAAAGAGCAGGAAGTATTAATTGCTAAAACGATGGGTTGCAGTCGATTTGTGTTCAACCACTTCTTGGCAAAGTGGAACGAAACATACAAAGAAACAGGTAAAGGATTATCATACGGAGTATGTTCTTCCGAACTACCGAATCTGAAAAAAGAATTACCTTGGCTAAAAGAAGTAGATAGCATCGCTATTCAATCATCAGTAAAGAACCTCGCAGACGCATATTCACGATTCTTCAAGAAGCAGAATGATGCACCACGTTTCAAGTCAAAAAGGAATAAAGTTCAGTCGTACACAACGAAACACACAAACGGAAATATTGCGATTGAAGGAAATAAGATCAAACTCCCTAAACTTGGACTTGTTCGTTTTGCGAAATCAAGAGAGGCAGAAGGGCGTATTTTAAATGCTACGATTAGACGCAATCCTTCTGGCAAATACTTTGTTTCGTTGTTAGTAGAAACAGACGTGCAACCATTGCTAAAAACAAACAAAGAAGTCGGTATTGACGTTGGGTTAAAGGATTTCGCTATTCTATCTAACGGTGAAGTGTTCGAGAATCCGAAATTCCTACGGAATATGGAACAAAAA
>NZ_BJXX01000175.1 GCF_007991215.1 Aneurinibacillus danicus | reverse complement strand
CGTAATAAAAGTGGTGGGAGTTTTACATCTGAATAACTCCTAATTTTTTTACTCAAACTATTCCTCCCGCGTTTTATTCCAGCCTTTATCATATCTGCCTTTATACTACGTCGGTGTTCTTCCGCTAAATTAGGATTCAACCGGCTTGTTGCCCTTCCTAAAAAACTATAGAAATGCTTACATCCACGATCAAGGGACCGATTGCCCAAGGACCCAATGTTTGTTCTTTTCAAGGAAGTTAATCAATTTTCTCCATTGTTTTATAAACCCCAAGAATAAAAAGTCTAGTCAATTGTAATGCCATATATTGTGGCTTATACCCGATTGTACCTTCCAGCCACTTAACGACTACACCGATAATCGATGAGCTTATATAATCAAGCAAAATATCTGAGGGTACGACCGGTTTCTGTTTCATGCGCATCAATGAGAACTGTGTATAGTAGCATTCTCTTATAGCTTCACGCATTTTATCGATGAAAAACGCGGGCTGCAATCTCGTAAACATAATGCGATAAAATTCCTCGTTTTGAGCTACATGATTAAATAGAGCTTCGAAGAAGGGGTCGGGAACATCAAAGTTCGCTTTATATTTATTCTCGTGGGTTATATTATCTCTTAATCGTTTTGTTAGTGATAATAGCTTTTCCTCAACGATTTTATTCAACAAATCATATTTGTCTTGATAATGAGAGTAAAATGTAGATCGATTGATATTAGCACATTCAGTGATATCCGTTACGGAAACTTCGTCAAAGTCCTTCTCAGAAATTAAAAACATTACCGCTTCTTGAATGGATTGACGTGTACGATTGATTCGCCGATCTTGAGTGGCCTTCATTTGAGACATCGCTGAACCTCCTATTCATCAACATTTGTTCCGATTATGCTGGTTAAACAACGCTAATTTTTTATGCTTTTACTTCGTTGTGCGATGCTAGAGACGGTATATGGTTCCGTTCTTTAACCATCAAACAACAATCGTCAACAAACTGTTGTTTAAACATCAAAATCCAATATATTGACTGTTGAAAGCTTAATTTTTGTTGTTATAATAATAAACAAAGTAACCCGATTTAATCAATGGGTATTATTCTGATTATATACTGTCGACTGGTCGACCAGAGACACGATAGAAGGAATGATCGTTCATTCCGGATACGTGTCTCTTTTTTTTATGAATGAGGGAGGTTTTTATGGCGTCTAGAGAACGGATGCGCAGGCTGGTTGACCAAAAGAAAATTGGAGAGGAGATTGGAGTATGAGTGTTACATTGAAAAAATCAGAGGACTTTATTGCAATTGCTGCTAAGCTTGCAGCTGAGTTTGCTGTTGATGTTAAAGAACGTGACCATATAGGTGGCACACCAAAAGCTCAAAGAGACGCTCTAAGAAAGAGCGGTTTACTAAAATTATTAATTCCAGAGGAATATGGAGGATATGGAGAGTCATGGATTACTGTGCTACATATTGTACGTGAACTTGCAAAAGTAGATGGTTCGATTGCGCACTTATTTGGATATCATACGTTATTTTTGGCAAACCTATTTTTCTCCGGAACAAATGAACAAAAATTATATTATTTTACAGAAACAGCGGACAAGAATCTATTTTGGGGAAATGCAGTGAATCCATTAGACCATAGCTTGTTTGCTGTACGCGACGGAGAGCGCTTGATTTTAAATGGTAAAAAGTCATTTAGCACAGGTTCTCCAGACTCTGATTTTCTTTTGATTTCCTGGGAGGAAGAAAACAATCCAACCTTATTTATGGGTATAATTCCTTCCGATCGTACAGGAGTAACGATTCATGACGATTGGGACGGAATTGGTCAAAGACAAACAGGAAGTGGAACCGTAACTTTTGAAAACGTAATTGTTGAGAAAGGGGAGGTACTTCCAGGAGGTTATTACGGAACCTCTCCATTTTCTACACTTGGAGCTACTTTTTCTCAAAGTGTGTTGTTAAACATCTTTTTAGGAATTGCTGAAGGCGCCTTAGAGGCGGCGAAACAATATACAGTCACTCATTCAAAACCCTGGTATACATCCGGTTATGAAAAAGCAACAGATGATCCGTCGATTCAAAGCAAGTATGGGTACTACTGGATTCGTATACAGTCAGCGATCGGTTTAGCGGATCGGGCGGCAGAAAAGGCTGCGCAGGCATGGGATAAACAGTTTGATTTAACAGAGAAGGAACGCGGTGAAACAGCGGTCCTTGTGGCGGCAGCAAATGTGTTAGCTGGCGAGGTGAGCATTGAAGTTACGAACGGGATTTTTGAAGTAATGGGAGCTCGTTCCGCTTCTAGAAAACATAACTTCGATCGTTATTGGCGAGATGTTCGTACGCACACGTTACACAATCCGGCTGAATATAAACGCCGAACAGTTGGTAAATGGTTCTTGAATGGAGAATTCCCTATACCAGGAGAATATGCTTAAAGAATCGCCTATGTAGGATTTAACAGCTATTCATCAATCATAAAGAAAAAATGAATCAGGAGGACATTGAAATGACGAAAAAACGGATTTACTTAAATGCTTTTGATATGAATTGCGCGGGGCATCAATCTCCCGGCTTATGGACACATCCGGATGATAAATCTTCAACCTATAAAGATGCTGAATATTGGATACATCTGGCAAAGGTATTAGAAAAAGGGCGTTTTGATGCGATTTTCCTTGCTGATGTTTTAGGAACGTATGATGTTTACCAGGATTCACGAGACCCAGCAGTACGCCAGGGAGCCCAGGTGCCTGTTAACGATCCAGCTTTTGTTGTTCCCATCATGGCTCAAGTGACAAAACATTTAGGCTTTGGATTAACAGTTTCCACAAGTTACGAACATCCTTACATTTTTGCAAGACGTATGTCGACTCTGGATCATCTGACAAAAGGGCGTATCGGCTGGAATATTGTTACCTCTTATTTAAATAGTGCTGCTGTTAATATCGGATTGGACCAACAAATCAGCCATGATGAACGCTATGAAATCGCGGATGAATATATGGAAGTTGTTTATAAACTTTGGGAAGGCAGTTGGGAGGATGATGCAGTTCTTCTGGATAAAGAGAAAAAAATTTATACAGATCCAAAAAAAGTTCATGACATTCAACATGAAGGAAAATATTACAGGGTGCCCGGTGCACACTTATGTGAACCTTCCCCTCAAAGAACACCCGTCATTTTCCAAGCCGGTGCTTCCAAAAGAGGTCGCCAATTTGCCGCTAAACATGCTGAACTTGTATTTATTTCCGTTCCAACCGCGCAAATTGGTAAAACATTCGTGCAAGCATTGCGAGAAGAAGCTAAAAATGCCGGACGCAATCCGGATGAAATCAAAATTCTTTCATTATTTACTCCCATTGTTGGACGTACACAAGAAGAAGCGGCAGCAAAATTCCACGATTACCGGAAGCATACGAGCTACGAAGGAGGACTGGCGTTATTGGGCGGATGGACTGGTGTAGATTTTGCAGGATACGCCCCGGATGACAAAATTGAATATGTAAAAAACGATGCGATTCATTCCGCAATAGAGACATTTACAAAAATTGATCCAACGAAACAATGGACGGTAGGAGAGGTCGCTGAATTTGTAGGAATAGGAGGAATGGGAAAAGTTGCGGTTGGAACCCCTGATAAAATCGCGGATGAGATGGAACAATGGATAGACGAAACTGGCGTCGATGGTTTTAATATTGCTTATGCGGTGACACCTGGTACATTTGAAGATTTTGTAGAATATGTGATTCCTATATTACAAGAGCGAGGTCTTGTTCGTAAGGAATACGAGGAAGGTACTTTCCGTAAAAATTTATTTGGATACGACCATTTGCCGGAGCACCATCCGGGACGTCAATATCGGAATCGCTTTTCCTTGCAAATGATTAAATGAGGAGGTTTTGTAATGCTATCTTTGAAGAATGACCTATTCTATCGTCTGGATAAGCTTAAATGGAACAAATTCCATACTACTGTTTCAATTGCCCTTGGAATCGCATGGATGCTGGATTCTTTCGAAGTGATGATTGTGACAAATATCTTGTATATATTAAAAGATATGTGGAATTTAACCGCTATTCAGCAATCTTGGATTGTGAGCATATGGCTTATAGGGATTATGATTGGTGCCTACACTATGGGGTATCTATCGGATAGATTTGGTCGCAAACGATTATTTTTAATCACTTTAATCCTATATGGTACGTTTACCTTGCTTACAACACTTTCCTGGAATTTTGAATCCTTTCTCGTGTTACGTTTAATAACCGCTATTGGAATAGGAGCAGAATATGCAGCAATCAATGCTGCAATAAGTGAATTTATCCCAAGTAAATATCGTGGAAAAGCGAACGCATCAGTTATGAATTTTTGGTCGCTTGGACCTATTCTTGCGGCTCTGGTAACGCTTTACTTTATTAATACATTACCTCCTGAGTGGGGATGGCGTGTTGCTTTTGGCTTTGGAGCACTCGTATCACTTGCTGCACTGATTATAAGAAGATATATTCCCGAATCCCCACGCTGGTTAGTTGAAAACGGCGATGTGGAGGCGGCTACAAGGATAGTAGAAGGAATTGAAAAGGGCATAGTTGTGAACGAAAGTTCTTCCTCTAAGAAGTTAAAAAAAGCTAAACTACGCAAATCGTTTTTTAAGCAGACAAAAGAATTAATCACAGAATATCGAGGGCGTATTGCTTTAGGATGCTTACTAGACTTTTCTGATACTTTTGGGTACTACGGGCTTTTCGCTATTCTTCCTATCAGTATTTTACCTGCTATTAATCTAGAGGAATCTTTTGTTCCATACTTTTATTTAATCTCTAATATTGGCGGGCTAATTGGTGGTATATTTGCTGCTTTACTTTTGGAAGGAATCGGCCGTAAAAAGACAGTTCCTTTATATTTCATATTAGCGTCTATTAGTGTATTTCTTCTAGCATACTCTACAACAACAAATAATTGGATCTGGGTGCTAATTGCGTTTACTATCGCTATCTCCTTTGCAAATGGAAGCTGGATTTCAGCCTACGTAACTTTTACAGAGTTCTTTCCGACTCACCTTCGATCAACTGGAATCGGGCTATCGGTTGCATTCGGGCGTATAGGCGGGATTATTGCTCCTTTAATTTTGACAGCAGTTTCCTCTTCATTTGGAGTAGAGTACGCCATCATAGTCCTTGCCGCTGTCTGGTTAATCGGGCCAATTGCCATGATACCTTGGTACTTTAAAGGCGTAGAAGGCAAGGGGACCGCTCTTGAGGATATGTTTATCCGGGGAGAAAAAATTGTAGGCTAATGGATAAAAGATTTTTCAAGATAGTTCTTTGTTTTTAATCCTACAAAACATATATGATAAATAATAATTTTCGTGCTAGGGTTAGGGGGTGTGGATAGCAGGTTAGAAGTCGATCATTATCCTGTTATACGTAATTCTCTATCTGTCAAACGAGTAAATGAGGAGGTTTTATTACCAATGTCAAAAACGGTTACTGAGAATATAAAAAAAGCAACACTCACAATTGATCAAGTACGTGAAAGAATTCGTAGAATTGTAGATGAAGTTATTCGCCCTAATGCGAATCTTATTGATAAAAATAAAGAATTTCCGAGTGAAAATCTCGCTGCTCTTGCAAAGGAAGGGTTTAATGGCATTTTACTTCCAGAAGAACTAGGGGGATTAGGACTAAACTATTCAGCTTTCGCACTTGTAGTACAAGAAATTGCAAAAGTGTGCCCCTCTACCGCATTAATTTATACGATGCACATTGAAGCAGCCCGTGTCATTTACTCGCACGGAAATGCAGACCAATGGGAGCGGTGGTTAAAACCAATCCGCAACGGAAAGTTTGGAACCACATCAACAAGTGAAGGAGAAACCGGAGGACATTATTGGTATAACGTTAGTGAAGCTGTAAGAAAAGATAACGGTTATATTATTAATTCACAAAAATCTTTCACCACCAGCAGCGGATATGCAGATTTTTATGTATTTCAAACTAAGTCACCCAATGCTAAATCGCCAGATGACATCACCTACTTTATTGTGGATGGTCATCAAGAAGGCATAGAGCCTGGAGAATGGGCGGCACTTGGTGTACGTGGAAATCACAGCTCTTCCCTCCGGCTTCGCGATATTTACGTGGATCAAAGAGATCGAATAGGCGAAGAGGGCGAAGGAAAAGAGATTGTGCAAAACGGCATTGCTTATTTGATTGGCTTAGGGGCTACATGGACTGGAGCGGCTATCGGGATTTTAGATGAAACACTTGCTTATGCGAAACGAAAAGTCCATCAAGATGTGAATAAAGCGTTAAGTGATTATCAAATCATCCGTAGTCAGTTAGCAAAAGCAAAAATTTTAACAGATAGCTTGCAAGCCTGGCAGAAAGATTTGACGTCTCAACTGGATGACTGGTTAAAAAGCGGAGAAAAGTATGCTTCAGAAGAACTGAAAAATATCCTGCTGGAATTTAAAGTACACGCTTCCGAAGCAGCAAATGAAGTAGCACAAACGGGGCTTGATGTGAGCGGAGGTTTTGGCTATCGCGAGGGAACACTGGAAAGATTATACCGCGATGCACGCGCTGGGATTGTCATGGGTCCGTCTAATAATATCGCTCGTGAAATGATCGGGAAGAATCTTGTTGGTATTATGGATGATCTTTGGAGTGGTAAATAAAATCTAAAGTATTATCCGAATGATGTGGCAACTCCATCCTCATAACTTCAGGAGCTTTGCTTAGGGATTACCTCACTCTTTTATTTAAACGATGAGGTAATTCCTTATTAATTACTTCATTAAATTTAGACAAGATTTTATGAGTTTTATTAGGAGGGGGAAACGAGATGCTGACAATAAGCAAGTTTAAAAGGGGTTTTACGTTTTTATTCATTCTGAGTATATTAATGATTTCTGCTTGTTCAAATGATACGGTATCCACAGGCAATACTAAGTCGGGAGCAACTGATACGGCTGCAAATAACAACTCTAGTAAGGAAAATAATTCAAAAAATTATAAGGACTCAGGTGTTAAAGGTGTCATTGATGGGAAGCCTGTCCCCTCCCTTGAAGGCAAGAAGATAGGTGTTGCGGTCATTGGAACAGACCATAACTGGGATCGACAAGCTTATCAGGGACAGATTGACCGCATAAAGGAACTTGGAGGGGTCCCGATTGCTGTTGATGGTGAACGTAATGACCAGAAGCATATTGCGGATATTGAAAACTTGATTTCCCAGAAACCTGATGCGATCATCAAGCAGCTCGGTGATACAAAAGTATTTGCTCCGGTGCTAAAAAAGGTACATACTGCAAAAATTCCTTTATTTACTGTTGATCATCCCAGTGAGTATAGCATCACCAATCATATGTCTGATAATTATTTCATCGGGGAAGCATTAGCGCGTAAAATGTTTGAAGATATAGGTGGAGAAGGAAAAATAGCTGTTTTTAACGGATTTAGCGGGGTACGGGTTTGCGCTATTCGCTATGACATGATGAAATATGTAGCAAAAGATTATCCCAAAATTGAATTTATTGAACCGGAATTACAGGATGTTATTCCTGGAACAATAGAGGATGCCAGAAAGAAGGTTCAGGATTTACTTGTTAAGTATCCTAAAAAAGGAGAACTGAAGGCGATTTGGGCGGCTTGGGACATACCAAGCATTGGGGCAGCCCAGGCTGTTGATGCTGCGGGGCGCTCAGATATCAAGGTTTATGGTGTAGACGGAGATCCGGCTGCAATTGATATGATTGGAGATCCTAACAGTTCCTTTGCTGCTGATATGGCGCAGGAACCTTATAAAATTGGTCAGTCAGCTGTCGATACAGTTGCCCGCTATTTGGCTGGTCAACAGGTGCCAACATCAGTTTATGTCGATCCACTCCTTGTTACAAAAGATAATGCAGAAGAAGCTAAGAAGATTTTATTCAAGAATTAGCTTATGAAGTTATAAGGCAGAGGGAGAGATGTTTTCTCCCCCGGCCATAACTGCCTATACAGTTCTGGGAGAGGAGTGAAGGTAGATTCATGAGTGAAGACTACGTTTTAGAAATGATAAGTATTGATAAGGAGTTTCCTGGAGTAAAGGCCCTTCAAAATGTCAATTTCCAGCTGCGTGCCGGTGAGATTCACGGATTAATCGGAGAAAATGGAGCCGGTAAGTCGACACTAATGAAGATACTGGCTGGAATCTATAGTCAAGATAGGGGAGAAATTCGGTTTCGGGGTCACATTCAGGCCCCTTTGACACCCCGATTAGTAAAAAAGCTGGGAATTCACTTTATTCATCAAGAGAGGTATGTTGTATCTTATTTGACTGTAGCTGAATCATTATTTTTAGGCATTGAGCCTGCTTATACACCATTAAAATTAATAAAACGGCGATCTATGGAAAGGGAGGCGGAAAGAGTCTTAAAAGAAACAGTGGGAGTTTCGATTCCTGGAAATAAACTGGTAGGAGATTTAACTGTAGGAGAACAGCAATTATTGCAGATTTGTCGAGCATTGCTTCAACAACCAAAAGTAATTGTGTTTGATGAGCCTACAGCTGTACTTGCCAAACGTGAGGCAGAACAATTATTCAAGATTATTAGAGAACTGCGCAAAAAGGAAATTGGAATTATTTATATATCACATTATTTGGGCGAAATCCTGGATATATGTGACCGCATTACCGTATTACGCAATGGGGTCAAGGTTAATACGATAGAAGCCAAAGGGGTAACGATTGAAGATATTGTTTATATGATGGCTGGCCGTCATATAGATGATCAGTTTCCTTCAAAAAATAGGAACATAGGAGAAATTTTACTAGATATTAAGGGCTTAACCCGTGCTGCATTATTTCGGAATGTAAGTTTTCAAATCCGCAGTGGCGAGATAGTCGGTATTACCGGATTGATGGGGTCAGGCCATACTGGACTTGGCATGGCAATATTTGATAATTACGGCATCACTGATGGGAGCATAGAATTCGAGGGAAAACGTCTCTCTCGTATTAATCCTGAGCGAGCGGTATCTTTAGGGATGGGGTATGTACATGAGGATCGGCGAAATCTAGGGATCATTCAGAATATGTCTGTTCGGGAAAATATAACTCTTGCAAGTCTAAAGGACGTAAGCAAAGGTGGTGTCATTAACGCTGCTCGTGAATCTCAGAAAGCGGCTAAATTGATAGAAAAGCTAGAGATCCGTACTCCAAGCCAGGAAGAAGCAGTAAATTACCTTAGTGGCGGGAATCAACAAAAAGTTGTCATAGCTAAATGGTTAAGCAGTAGGGCAAAGTTATATATTTTGAATCAGCCTACGGCCGCTGTGGACGTAGGGGCTAAAGCAGAGATTTATACTCTTATCAGTCAAATGGCTGAACAAGGAGCCGGAGTACTCTTAATTTCCCAAGACCTTCAGGAATTGGTCGGCCTATGTGATCGTATTTTAGTCATGTATCGCGGGGAAATTATACAGGAGCTAGCTGGAGATAATCTTACAACGGATCAGGTGATGGTTTGTATGATGGGAGGGAACCTGAATGACTCAGGCAACAACAACGAGTAAATCCTTTATCAATATCCATCATTTACTAAGATATAGCGGGTATGCAGCATTTTTCATTGTAGCTGTATACTTCTCGCTTCGTTCACCAGCTTTTTTAACCCCGGAGAATTTGATTAATATTTTAGTTCAGTCAAGCGCATTAGGCATTGTTGCATGCGGAATGGCTTCTGTATTGATTGGCGGAGGTAATCATGTTATCAGGGGTGGAAATGAATTATCATTAGCACATAATCTTGCTCTTAATGTTGCTGTCACAGCCGTGTTAATTAATAATGGTTACTCCTTTCTTACAGCTTATGGAGTGGCCGTTTTATGCAGTATATGTATTGGAATCCTAAATGCATTCGCGATTGTAAAACTAAAGATTATTCCTTTGTTAGGAACCTTATCTATGATGTATTTGCTACAGGGTGTGATCATGCTTGTAACAAACAACACCGTTGTAAGCGTGGCTGATCCCACTTTAATTTCTTTAGCCAATACCCGCTTTTTAGGGGTACCAATTCCCGTGTGGATATTCGCCATTGTAGGTTTCATATTATATGTTCTGCACCATAAAACGGTATTCGGTAATTGGATGTATGCAGTTGGAGGCAATCCTCAAGCTGCGAGAACGGCCGGAGTGAATATTAATATTGTATTGGCTATGACTTATATGATTGCTGCAATAACTGCTGCAATTGCCAGTTTGCTAGTAATTGCCCGTTTATCGGGCAGTTCACCCGGAATAGGAGATATTATGTTATTGGATATTATACTAGCGGGCTTAATGAGTGCTATTTTTACCCGCCTTTCCATACCTAATATTCCTGGCGCAATCATTAGCGCGGTTTTTGTAGGGATGCTATCTAATGGATTTACTCTAATAAACGTTCCAACATACTGGGTTTATGCAATTAAGGGGGGCTTAATACTGGTGGCTGTTTCGATTACGACGATACAGCAAAGGAGAATGATTAGAAATGCCTAAACTTGCAGTTAAAAATATTTTTCCTCCAGGTAATGCTTTAAGAGCAGGAAGAAGCTTAACACATTTCAGTACTCTTATTGCCTTAATTGGGGTCATCTTATTATTTTCCATTACTTCTCCTTCCTTTCTTAGTATTAGTAACTTAGCAAACATTTTAAGTCAATCTGCAGTATTAGCTTTGGTGGCTATTGGATTATGCTTTGTAGTCGCTGGCGGTGGGATAGATCTTTCAGTAGCCGTATCATTTGACATTGGAGCTATGGTTGCAGTCATGATGTTACAGGAAGGCTTTGATTGGCTGCCAGCTATTATTTTAGGATTAGTTGCAGGGGCCGCAGTAGGCCTTTTTAATAGTTTTTTTGTTGTCAAAATTAAGATTACTCCTTTTCTAGTAACACTGGGGACTCTTTTTATCGGAGAAAGCATAGAAAAAATTTTCACAAGAGGCGGCGAGCCAATTTATTTGCCGGGAATGGATGAAATATTCAAGTTTTTGGGGCGCGGCAGCTTATTAGTTCTGGAGACAGAAGATGGAGGCCGGATCGATTTTAAGTTTTCTATTCTTCTCGCCCTCTTAACAGCTTTCGTGGCTCATTTTGTTCTTAAAAGAACTATTTTTGGGCGTCATTTATATGCTTTAGGAGCTCAAAAGGAAGCGGCTGCTCTTTCAGGGGTGCCGATTGGAAGATATACAATCTATGCCTTTTTATTAAGTGGTGTTATTTGCGCATTGGCTGGAATGATCGGTTCCTCTGTGCTGACAGCCTATACACCTTTGAGCGGCCGTTATTACTTAATGGATGCGATAGGTGCTGTTTTTATAGGAAGTACGTTAAGCCGTCAAGGCCATGCGAACATACCCGGAACATTAATTGGAGTTCTCTTCTTTGGTATTGTAGCTAACGGTCTTAACTTGATAGGAATTAATTTTTACTGGCAAGGTGTTGCACGAGGGCTTTTAATCTTCCTTATACTTGTACTTGACTCCCTCATCTCAAATAGAAGAATTCAGGATCATTAGAAGAATTTTGTTGGCATTACAGATGATCTGTGGGGAATGCAGCGGTAGGAAATGTCGACTGATTTTTCCGTAAATGGCTCTCGGCTGATTATCATTATTGATATAGCACAAAATTTTTAGTAGAATGATATTAAGAATCAATATCACTAATCAGTATGCATTTGAGCAACAGGAGGGGGGCAGCAATGGAGTATGCAGTGAATGGATTGAGTGATATTTACAGCGTTTTGTCGATGGACAAAAATTGATGAGAAGGTAAAATACTAAAAAAGTTGTGCTAAATAAATGAAGGAAGCCGTACGCCTTCTTTGAGAAAGAAGGAAAACAGGTAGTAGAGGATATTGGAACGGAAGTGGCCATTGCTATTGCTGAAATCGATCTCTCCTTTATTGGATCTAACAATGAAAATGGGCGAAAGATAAACCGAGTAAGAATAGCATAGATAGGGTAAAAAAGAGACTGTTCCAAAAGTAGAAGGTACTTAAGGATACAGCCTCTTTCTTTGTTTGCTCGCTTTACTTTTTGGCGTGTAGCCATAGATGGTAAGTTTGGTTATCGTTTTTTTGATAGTAGCTAACCGGGTATTGTAGAACAGGCTCATTTCTACGTTATATTTGCACCAGAACCGTAAAACGTATAATATTGATAATTGACAACAATTATCAATATCAATATATTTGTAATGTAATTGTATACAACATGGCGTGATTGCTTTGAAGTTGCTCACCAAAAATAAAAGGAGAAATTGCAGTGCCCAATTTAGTTACTGAAGATTTATATGTTTCATATGGGAATATAAATATCGTAGAGGGGCTTAATTTGCAGATACCTAAAGGTAAAATTACCACGATTATCGGTCCGAACGGCTGCGGAAAGTCCACTACATTAAAAACAATGGCACGTATTTTACAACCAAAGAAGGGAATTGTCTATTTAGATGGTGAAGCCATTAGCAAACAATCTACAAAGGAAGTTGCTAAAAAAATGGCTATTTTACCGCAAGCACCGGATACACCATCAGGGCTGACAGTTTCTGAGCTGGTAACATATGGGCGATTTCCTTATCAAAGCGGTTTTGGAAAAGTAACGACAGAGGATAAGAAGATTGTAGACTGGTCATTAACGGTAACAGGAATGATTCAGTTTAAAGATCGTTCGGTAGATGCTTTATCGGGCGGACAAAGACAGCGTGTATGGATTGCAATGGCACTTGCGCAACAAACAGATTTAATCTTATTAGATGAACCTACAACATATTTGGATTTAGCACATCAACTGGAAATTCTTGAGCTTCTTAACGAATTAAACAAAAATCAAGGCCGTACTGTTGTCATGGTTTTACATGATTTGAATCATGCGGCGAGATTTGCCGATTATATTGTAGCGATGCGTAATGGGAAAATCGTAAGCGAAGGGGAGCCGGAGAAGGTAATAACGTCAGAAACATTAAAAAAGGTATTTCAGATTGACGCCGAAATTGTACAAGATCCTCGAACGAAAAAACCAGTGTGTCTTACTTATGATTTGTTGAAAGATAAAAATCACACGGATAGAAAATCTGGGAGGAAAGAATAGTGAAAAAAGGAAGGTCTTTAGTGCTCATCGTAGCAACGTTACTTTTATTTGTTATTTTTACTGGATGTTCAAATAAAGAGGAAGAAGGGAAAACAGAAAGCAACACAAGAGTAGTAAGCTCGTTGAAAGGCGATGTTAAAATCCCGGCGAATCCTAAACGTATTGCCGATATTTCAGGAGCCAGCGAGGATTTGGTCATCTTAGGGCATACTCCAGTCGCTACAGCAAACGGAGATGCATACAACACAAAAGAGTTTCCGGACTATCTGAAAGATAAAATGGGCGATGCCAAAATCGTAGGATATAACATGTCAGATACAATGGATGTAGAAGCTATACTGGATACCAATCCGGATTTGATTATCATGAGTGAGAGACAAGCAAAAATTTATGATCAATTGAAGGAAATCGCACCGGTCGTTATGATGAAAGATTATGCAAATGACTGGAGAACAAGAATGGTGGATGTTGCAAAACTATTCGGGCAAGAAGAGGACGCAAAAAAATGGTTGAGCGACTATGATAAAAAGGCTCAAGAAGCAGGAAAACAAATCATTGAAAAGAATGGGGATCAAACGTATTTATCGGTATTGGCAAGCGGCGGTCAATTTTTCGTTTTGGCGGATGCGGGTATAGGTGGAATTTTTTATAATGATATGAAGTTGAAGAAACCTGTTAATCTGCCGAAGCAACAAGGAATCAGCTTACCGGTTGTCACAATTGAAGGGCTGTCTCAAATTGATGCCGACCATATCATCGTCATTGCAACAGATGCTGATAAAAAAGCTCTGGAAAGCAGTTCTGTATGGAAGTCAATGAGAGCAGTGAAAGACGGAAAGGCAACGATTCTCAATAGTACGCCATACTTTACGCAAGGATATCAGCCAATAGGAAAAGAATTGCTATTGGATACGATTAAAGAAGAAGTTACAAAGAAATAAGACGATCATACGGGGTTGGCTGAAGGGATAAGATTGCCTTTCTGTCAGCCCATATTTCTTTTTGCCCGGAGGAGCAATATAACAATGGATAAATCAACACATGTATATGATGAAAAAAGAATCTCTCGAATGATTATTGCATCTTCCATAATCATTATCGGACTCATTCTTTTGTCTTTGGGGATCGGATTGTCTATTTCGTTAGGGGCTAAAGATATAAGCTTATCGACCGTAATCAGCAGTATCTTTACGGGAAAAGATGCTGTGGACTCTGAAATTGTAAGGGATGTAAGATTGCCCAGAGCCATTGCCGCCGCTTTAGTGGGAGCATTCTTGGGCGTGTCAGGCGCTATCATGCAAGGAGTCACCAAGAATCCTATTGCAGATCCTTCTATCATGGGAATTACACAAGGTGCTACGCTGACCGTTTCGGTCGCTTTTGTGATGCAGGCTGGAATAGGCAACGTAGGTCTTATGATTTTTGCGTTCATTGGTGCAATGGTCAGTGGTTTGCTGGTTTACTTTCTAAGCACTAGATCCATAAAAGGTGTGGACCCGGTAAAGCTTGTATTGGCGGGAACGGCTCTCGGGACTTTATTCATATCGTTTGCAATAGCCATCGCCATGTATTTCAATTTATCTCATCAATTGAGCTTTTGGATTGCCGGGGGATTGACGACTGCAACATGGCAGGGTGTTCAGTTGTTGTCGATTGCAGGTGTTTTTGGGGTGATTGCCGCTATCATTATTTCGTCAAACCTTACAATATTGAGTTTGGGAGAAGAAGTGGCTATCGGTTTAGGGAAAAAGACGAATACAATAAGAATGATAGGGATACTCATTGTTATACTGTTAAGCGGAAGTTCAGTGGCAGTAGCCGGAAATATCGCCTTTGTAGGGCTTATTGTGCCGCAAATAGCACGAAGTTTAGTGGGACCGGATTATAGGTATATCATTCCTTGTTCACTGGTCATAGGTGCTGTTTTATTAGTTTTCAGTGATATCATGGCTAGAATGATTAATCAGCCGTATGAAACTCCGATAGGTTCCTTGACTGCATTGATAGGCATACCATTCTTTATATATCTTGTCCGAAAGGGGGGCTGAGAATTACAATGATAGCCACCGGCAAACAGAAAAGGTTTATTTGGACGGTCACAACCTTAGTAATTATTATCTTGTTGACATTTATAGTCAGCTTAAATCTAGGCTCTTTTTCTATCAAGCCGTCAGAAGTAATTCAAACAATTCTGGGACAAGGTACAAGAAAGCAAGAAATAGTGCTCTTCAACATGAGACTCCCGAGAATCGTAATGGCGATACTGGTAGCCACTGCTTTAGCCGTATCCGGGACGATTCTTCAAGGTATAACGAAAAATGATTTGGCCGATTCTGGAATACTGGGTATCAGCTCGGGGGCAGCTTTAGCTGTAGTCATGTATATATATATTATGAACGGTAATATTTATGAAGGGATCAGTGACATCACTATTTTTACCATGCCCGTTGTAGCTCTGGCTGGCTCCGCATTTGGTGCGTTTTTAATCTATTCGCTTGCCTGGAAGAAAGGGTTAAATCCAACAAGATTAATTTTAATAGGAGTAGGAATCAACGCCGCATTCAATGCTTTATTGATTGTATTTCAGCTTAGATTCACTACGCAGGAATTTAATAGGGTAATGGTTTGGATTTCAGGAAGCATATGGGGAACCAATTGGAACTATGTAATAACAATACTGCCATGGATAATCATCTTTTTGGTTTTAACGATGTATAAGGCAAGGTATTTAGATGTTTTACATTTAGGAGACAGCTTATCGACAGGGTTAGGTGTGCAAGTAGAAAAAGAAAGACGAACACTTTTGCTATTTGCGGTTGCTTTAGCGGGAGTTGCGACTTCTGTTGCAGGGACTATCTCATTTTTAGGACTTATTTCTCCACATATAGCTAGAAAGTTAGTCGGACCAAAACATAAGCTGCTACTACCAACTTCAGCATTAATTGGAACACTCCTTTTATTAATATCCGATACGGTGGCAAGAAATCTATTAGCACCTGTAGAAATACCTGTAGGAATTGTTGTCTCTGTTATTGGGGTGCCCTATTTTATTTATTTAATGGTAAAAGAATAATTATCGTATTGAGTATAATATTTCTGAAGGAGTTGAGGGATACATTCGTTTGGTTTGTATTTGTTCCAGATAAGTGACTGAGCATGAAGATCGGCCTTAGCAGTAAGGGATAGCTTACCTGTTGATTTTACAGTAGATGAAGGGCAGGATTCAATGAATGGATAATCTTAATATATTTGAGCATTCGATCAGTTCGGAGAGCGAGTTAAGAAAATTTATCGGCACTCCGCACGAAGCGGTTGTCAAAAAAAGTATAACCAGGATGGATGAACATTGCAGGAATTTTATATCGATGTCCCCACTCTTATTCTTATCAACTTGTAATGAGGAAGGAAAGTGTGACGTTTCCCCTCGTGGAGATCATCCAGGATTCGTATATATTGTTGATGATTATCATCTGGTTATTCCGGATAGACCCGGTAACAGAAGGGTTGATTCGATGTTAAACATTCTCTCTAATCCTCACGTGGGACTCGTCTTTCTTATTCCTGGTATGGAAGAAGTGCTGCGTATCAATGGACGTGCATGCGTAATACGAACCGCTGACATTTCGGAAAAGTTGCAATTGAGCGGAGAGCCGCCTTTACTTGGCATTGGAGTAGAGGTGGAAGAATGTTTTATCCATTGTTCTAGAGCTTTGAAAAAATCGAATGTATGGAAAGTGGACGAATGGCCGCCAAAACAAAATTTGCCATCCGCAACCCAAATGTTTCATGCACATTTGAAGTTAAATGGCATGACGCTTGAAGAGTGAATTAAACAGAAAAGACATTAAAACGGATTCCACGTTACCCGTATATCCTTTTTAGGATCGAGTGAAAAGCTGCAGGAGTCTCGTTTAATTTTATTATCTACGAAAACCACCATGGCTTTTGTGGTATGAAGGAAAGGAGAGAAGAGGAGGAAAGGATGATTTCAATGTGGAAAAAGGCGAACGCCTTTTTCTTCTCGGGATCTTATTTCCTCTTCCCTTTCCTTCTTTTCTCATGATTTTTACAGAAAATAGGCGCAACGACAAATCATTGCTTGCAGGCCTTCCCACCGCAAAGGCTGCACAAACAGAAATGGCTGGCCGGAAGCTCTCTGTGGAACATGGCCGACTTACGGCATATCTCATCTATAGAGCAAAGAAAGCCGGTGGGCGGCTATCTCTTCTCAACGAACAGAAGAATCAAAGTAGCTACGGGTCCAAGAAATAAGGAAAGAAGAAACCAATTTAGTCCTGTTCTATTTTTGCCTTGTGCTAAGCCTGCGTTAATAAGAGCTAATGTCCCCCAGCCTACAAAGAATTGATTTTCCATAGTCACAGCTCCTTTACCTAACTGATGGTATTATTTACGTATGTGAAAATAGGGGGGTTCAAGAACAAAAAAAGCGCCCCTACTGGCTGTAAATAGTAAGGGCATGGATAAAGGAAGTTAGTACACTTTCTAATACGAGGATAGAAGAACAAAGTTACAAAAAAATGCCCTCTCTGGATTCGCGGTCCAGAAAGGGTAAACCCTTGCTTGGCAACTTGGTAAAAATATTTTACCATAAGCAGGGGAAGTCGTCATGCAAATGTCGGTTTTGTCGAAAATTGACCGGAAGGCTATACAGAAAACGACCATAGCTTTTTTGAAAGTTGAGTGTTTTGCGTACAGAGGAATATAACTAAGACAAGGGGGAAGACAATGATTACGTTTGTGTTGGTTGTATTGGCATTATTTCTAATACCTGGACCGGCTGTAATGTTGACTCTGGCTCGAAGCATAAGCGGAGGAAGAAGGATTGGAATATATACAGGTATCGGCATTGCCGTTGGTGATTTGATTCACACGCTGGCCTTAACTCTTGGCCTCTCTGCTATTCTAATGACGTCTGCACTTGCCTTCGAGGTGGTAAAATATTTGGGTGCAGCATACCTATTTTACTTAGGAGTGCGTGCGTTTCTTGAAAAATCAGCGGGAATTCATATGCCTTCTGTTCAGCGTATTGACTCCCACCGAGCCTTTCGTCAGGCGGTTTTAACTGAGGTACTCAACCCCAAAACGGCGCTGTTCTTTCTCTCCTTTCTGCCCCAATTTGTCCAGCCGGAAGATGGTCAAGTCATCATCCAACTGTTAGTTCTCGGCCTAACTTTTGTCACATTGAGTATATTCTATACCACACTTTTAGCCTTTACTGCTGGTTCCCTGGGCCAATGGCTCTCTCAACATCAAGGTATAGCGCGCTGGCAGGGGAAAATAATGGGATTTATCTATAGTGGCTTGGGTGTGCAGATAGCCTTACAACACCAAGATTGAATTGGTTGGTTTTAGAGAAAAATAAAATTCCCTGACTTAAAAAATTTGAAAATCTAAAACTATTTTTTGCTTTGGGATAGCTTGTTTGTAGAAATAGTTTCCATAAATCAGGTTCTCGGACATTCTTTAGACTATAAAATTGATCTTGGGAATTGTGACAACAAACAAAAGGCAAGTAGAATAAAAGTATGGGGATACTGCGTATGTCCATGCATAAACCAAAGTATGAAATGTCCAGGAGGAGAAGTCGGATGAAGTATCGCGTGCTCATTCCAGACAAGCCAACAGTGCGACATATGGTGTGCTGCTTAGAGAGCTTAGTTTCCCAGTTGAACCGCATTGATAAGCTGGATAAGACAGTTACATGTGTTCGTATGAACACACAAATCCAAGCTATAGAAATCGAAGTGGCTGAGGAGGAGAGTCGGCATGTTTGAGAGTATGCATGGCGAGCTAAAGACGTACCAACTCATGGAAGAAGAGGGCATAACCGATCGGGAAATGATGGCCGTGATTAATAAGCGGCCTGCCCCGGTCAAAACTTTAGGCCAGAACGCGAAGCGCGCAGAGCAAGCGTTAGAGACAGCTCGTATCTACAAGCAAATTGGTTTTGTGGGTCTGGAGATACAGACCACACTAAATTATGAGCCCCGGTATCAGGCCAAACAAGCAAAAGCGGGAAGCCAGTAGAAGAGTGTGCTGTTTGGAATATAGATGCCGGGGAATGTTTTTTTTATTTATTAAGAAGAATGCTGTGCCTTCATGGCCTCTATAATTAGGGCATCAAGTTGTTGGCTAACCATGATTACATCGGGATGCTGAAAATCAAAATCATGCTTTTCTGCTATTGATATCAGAAGTTGCTTCATGTCCTCAATCTCAGACGTAGATACCGTATTCAACTTTATTCATTCCCTTACTTGTGAATCATTAACAAATTTAGCTTGTTTCTTTATGTATGACAACTGCAAAATTTACACTTTCATTCATGGAAAAAGTCGGTTAGATTTTAATGATTTAGATTCCAGTTGTTAGGATGGAAAATTTGGCGTGAAGATGGTAGTTTCTTAGCAGGAGATTGGCGTACCTGCTGGCTGACAACATGTTCTTTAATGAAAATTGGCTTAAATTTTCAGGGGAGCATACATAATAAAAAGTTGAGTTGGTCAATATAGCTGGACAATTGTTTATGTTACAAGTAATTGCGACTACTAAACTGAAATTAATAATGCCTCTAACCTAATCTATAAAATACTTCTTCGACTAGCTAGCTCCGTTAGCCATTCATTAATTTCCGTATTGATATGCCTGTCTTTTTATAAATTGTCAAGGACCCAAATGAAATACCAGAAAATCGGTAAGGCTCAACCATTGAGTCAACTAAACTTTCTATATAATAAGAATAATTAGAATATTTTTATAATTGTATTGACAGAAAAAATGACAGTGTATTAGTATGTTAACATACCGAATATAAGAAAATGATACCGATAATCGGTACAAAAGGACTGAGAAGATGAAGCTGTCTACCAAAGAAAATTCGATGCAAACCTTATATCGGGACATACTAATAAGGAGTGATTGTCAGTGAAACATGTTTTATTTTGTTTGCCCGCACTTCCTGCCTCGGAATCAGAGCGTATAAGGATACGCCCCATCGGGCACCGCACCGATAAGTGGCAACAAATGTTCGATGAGGTTTTGGAGCTTGCCAAAATGGCTGATGACATGGGGTTTGAAGCGATCTCCTTCCCCGAGCACCACCTGCATTCCGAAGGGATGGAGATGGGCGGGCCGAGTTCATGGTACATGAATATAGCCAATCATACCAAGCGAATAAAGGTTGGACCACTTGGATACGTCCTTCCCGCCTGGAATCCCATAAAGCTGGCCCAGGAGACTGCCTGGCTGGATCAGATGACCAAAGGACGCACCATTGTTGGTATGGCCCGTGGTTATCAGACGCGCTGGTTCAACACGTTGACCCAGCATTTGGGCATCCAGACGGCATCCAGCGATTCCTCCGAGCGAGATCAGATGAACCGTCGACTATTCGAGGAAGTCTACCAGATCCTCAAGCTCGCTTGGAAAGATGAGGCTTTCAATTTCAAGGGCGAGTTTTACCAGTTTCCTTATCCCCACGAAGGTCATGAGTGGGCAGAGTACCCTTATACACAGAAGTTTGGTGCGGAAGGTGAAATTGGCCCGGACAACCTCCTGAAAAAGATCTCGGTGGTACCGAAGCCCTACCAGGATCCGCACCCAAAACTCTTCCAAGCCTTCTCATTCAGCGAAAGTACGATTCGGCATTGTGCGCGTGAGGGGATCACTCCTATCATTATTACTTCCTGGCCTGATGAATTCCGCAGGATGGCAGAGGCTTACCGAGATGAGGCTGCCAAGGTGGGGCGTAACCTGCCGCTAGGAAAAGATATCGGGGTATTACGCCAGGTAAACTTCGGCTCGAGCAAGGCGGATGCACTGAATCAAGCCCAGTTGGGTGTAGCTGGATATGGCTGGCAAAACTTCTGGGGCTATAGCGGATTCTATGAGGCCTTCCGCCGGCCCGGAGAGACCGGCAAGATCCCATGGACTGTAGAGAGGATGGAGGAAGCCAGCTACCTCTATGCAGGAACGGTCGACGATGTGCGGCGTGGCATGAACGCAATGATAGAGGACGTAAACCCTGAGTATATGTTCTGGTGGGCTGACCAGGGCTTACTTCCCTTTTCCACAGTCAAGCGTAACCTGGAGATCTACGGCGAAAAGGTCATGCCCGATACGTTAGGCTAACCAGAATAGGTAGGGAAAACAGTTCGTCAGCCGATGGCTGCTGGCGGACTGATTCTTACTTGGTTCGCCGGGTGCTCCTGAATCGCAGGTTCACCTGGTATGGTCCATTCAAGAGCAAGAGATTACGCGACTGGGCGGCACTCACTTCATTCCGATTAATGTCAGGGTGATTGCTGCTACCAATAAGATTGGAATCCTCTACACAATCCTCTACTATCGAAATTAATCCAAATCAGCCCAAGACTTAGATATGAATCGAAGTTCCATATACTGAAAATTGAAAAAGTACGGGTATGATGCAACAAGGTTAAATATGACGTTGAAAAGGCAGTCAGGGTGTTTCGTAAGTAAAGGGTGAGTTTAGTATTATGGAAAAAATTCAGACCGAAACCCATATTCATATGCCGGATTTGTTATTCTCAAGGTTTTGTGAAGAAGAATATAAATTAAGAAAATATGAAATATGGTGATAAAATGGCAAATAAGGCACAATCTCAGACTGATATTCTTGACGCAGCGTTGTTGCAGGTTGCAAATGAAGGGAAAGTCTATATCACCTGTATGGGTGATTTAGGTTTTCCTAATATCTCAGTGCGACAGGTGGATGTTTACGAAGGTAAGTTAATCTTTAGTTTGATGAAGGGGGCATACTTCTATGTCGATCATGCCACCTTCATTTCATTAGTTAGTCCAAAAAGATGCGGCTCTTCGGGATGCGAAGCGAGATTCAAGCGTCCAGGTTATTTTGTTCCGTGCTGAAGGTACTGTATTTTCAACTGGACACGATTTATAAGGACTACTTTTCTTAAGTAGAACTTTTGACAATACACAAGAAACGGGGGAGGGAATAGATATGGAAATTTATGATAAACTCTTTATCGGTGGAGAGTGGGTTCAAAGCAGTTCAATAAAAATGATGAATGTTGTCAATCCTGCAACTGAGGAAGTTTGGGCCCAAGTTCCCGAAGGGAATGAGGTAGACGTGGATCGTGCTGTAACAGCTGCCCGTAACGCTTTGAATGGCCCGTGGCGAAAAATGAGTACTTCCGAGCGCGGGGCGATTTTGCGGAAAATGGGCGATCTTTTCAAAGAGCATGCTTACCGTCTGGGTAGTATCGAAACGAAAGAGAACGGTAGACCTTTACGCTTTACCACCCGTGAAGCAGATATTCTAAGTCAGTGGTGGTATTACTATGCTGGTTTGACCGACAAGATCCATGGAGAAACGATTCCTTTTGAAGATGATAAGCATATTTTTACAACACGAGAACCGTTAGGAGTAGTTGCAGCGATTACTGCTTGGAATGTGCCGCTTACGCTCCTTACGTGGAAACTGTCTGTCGCGCTGGCTGCGGGGAATACAGTTGTCTTGAAACCAGCGGAATCCACACCGATTACGGCGCTGGAAGTAGCTAAGTTGATAGAAGCAGCAGGATTTCCTCCTGGTGTTGTAAATATTGTGACGGGTACCGGAGGAGTAGTCGGAGAACGATTGACTTCTCACATGGACGTAGACAAGATCTCATTTACGGGGAGTGGGGATACAGCTCGAAAAATTATGAAGTCGGCAACAAGTAACATTAAGAAACTCTCTTTTGAATTAGGAGGTAAATCTCCTCAGATTATTTTTCCTGATGCGAACCTGGAGTCAGCCCTTGAATCTGCTGTAGCCAATGGATTCGCCCACACTGGGCAATCCTGCACATTGGGTTCGAGGGTACTGGTACATGCTGATATCTACGAGGAGTTTGTCGAGAGATTTAAAGAGAGGGCCATGAAGATTACAGTTGGCAGTCCGCTAGAGGAAGTGGATATGGGGCCTCATGCCCATAAGGAGCAATTGGAAAAAACAATGAGTTATATTCAGATTGGGCAAGAAGAAGGAGCCAGGTTGCTTATGGGAGGGGATCGACCAGCCCATTTGGAAAAAGGCTACTATATTAATCCTACCATTTTTGTCGATGTAAAACCCACAATGAGAATTGCTCAGGAAGAAATCTTTGGTCCAGTAGTGAATATTATCCCTTTTTCAGATGAAGAGGAGGCGGTCACCATTGCGAATAACGTTTCTTACGGATTGACAGCAGGTGTTTGGACTAAAGATTTAGCCAGAGCCCACCGTATGGCGAAGAAATTACAAGCCGGAACGGTTTGGCTTAATACATTCCGTTATATTCGCTGGGTAACGCCTTACGGTGGGTATAAAGCAAGTGGAATCGGCAAAGAGAACGGAATTGAGGCGCTAAAAGATTTTACTCAAGTAAAAACGGTGGTTGTGGATTTAAATAATTGATAAAAAGTATTATGAAAAATCACTGAGATGATTGTGACGGCGAACAGGCTTCAGTGGTTTTCCGTGATCCTTGTCATATTTCCCAGGTAATTCAAGATAATCTTTGCCACCGTCTTCTCCAAGGTATTTAGTAGATTCGACACCTAATAATTACCCGGTTGAGATGGGGGTGGCAATTATTTGCTTATCAATCGGCATGGACCGGCTTCCGTGATAGAACGTCTCGATCGAAACGAGCAAGTAGACCCGTCTGAGTATTACTTCCGAACCGCTCTCGTTTTTGAAACCGCCTCTCCTAAATTTGGTCACAGTAACCTCTCCTTTATTTAGTAAATGCATTTTAGTAACAAAAAAAGCTGTTAACATGATTTGTCAACAGCTTGAACCCATAAATTTATAGTATGATCTTTTTTTGTTATGATTTTATAACTTAACAACGTTTGCAGCTTGGGAGCCACGATTACCCTGTACGATATCAAAGCGTACTCGTTGACCTTCTTCTAAAGATTTAAATCCATCGCCAGTGATAGCAGTGAAATGTACGAATACATCATCTCCACCTTCTCTTTCAATAAACCCAAATCCTTTTTCTGCATTAAACCATTTTACCGTACCAGTATTCATTAAAAAACCTCCAAAAGTTTATTGTAATATGTTACTTAATATTTTATTGTAAAAATAAAAATTCACATATTATCACGAGCCATATATATACTGAAAATATAACCCCTGATAT
>NZ_BJXX01000174.1 GCF_007991215.1 Aneurinibacillus danicus | reverse complement strand
TAATTAATTTCTTGCATTTTTCAATTCGCTCCTCCTTGAAATGGCTATAGGCCATGCGCATAAGATTGTAATTGATATGGTCCCATGTTAATTGAAATGGAGGAGAAGAAGGGCGGAATACGTGCAGGATTTTCACTTGTGGTTCTACATAGCATTTGTAGCCGAACACCCATAGCTTAAAGGAAATTTCCTCATCTTCGCGTCCCCAGACTTTAAATCCTCTTTCAAATCCATTGATATCAAAAAATGCGTTTCTAGAAATGGCCAGACATCCTCCGGCAAGGTGAGCGGAAGGAAAAAGGGTTTGTCGTCCGGTATTCCATCTGGGTTCCAAATTGGCATTCCAGCTGTATCCATACCCTACATTGCTCGGATTGGCCGTGTCCCCAATACCCGGATTTGTCGCATCGGCCTCCCCACTGCGAATTGGGGCGAGCAGACGGTCAATCCACCAATCTTCAAAGAACAGGTGGGCATCGCAAAAGATAAGGAAGCTTCCTGCAGCAGCTTCTGCACCGATGTTTCTGGCCATGGCAGCTCCTACGCCTTGTGTACGGATTACTTTGATTTGTCCGGGAATTCCTAGAGAGGCAAGGGAACTACAGCAGCCGTCATTCGAGGCATCATCGACAATAATAATCTCAAATGGACAGTCCGTTTTTACCTTGAGAGCGGATACGATTGTGTTCCGTACATGCTGCCCTTCGTTTTTGGCCGGAATGACTAGTGAGACCAAAGGCTTCAGCATTGGGTTACTCCTTTCTGATAGGGTTTTATTATCCGCATTATATGGAAAATTAGGGTGCTGGTTTACAAATTCGTACTGCCTATGGGCAAATCATTAAAAATAGGCACCTTTTCTTACACGCTTTGGGTTCGGAGTTCATAAAATGAACGCAAACTCAAGTAGAGAACGAGTACGGGGAGGAGACAAATGAAAATACAAGTGCACTATAACGGTGATACGAGGGGGGAAATCCCCTATACTTCTCTTCCTGCTTTTCGTCTGTTATGCGAACAAAACGGATTACAGGTGCGATGGAAGGCAGAGGAGAGAACCCTTTACTTGAATCCAGGTTTGACAGGAATCAAGATTTACCTGGCCTCAGGCCTGAATGAGCTTGAGATATCGTCGAAAAAGGACAACAGATATGAACATGAGGTAATGAAAAAAACAAAAGAATTTCTGTCCGATTCCGGTGCCGATATTACATTGCTGTACGATCATACGCTTACACCAAGTTACGGAGACCTGTATATTCGTCTTGCCTTTCTAGAAGACGATTCCGTAAAAAAACCGAAAATTGCACTGGATTATGATTGGAATATAAATAATAAAAAGTTGCTTGATTATCTTAGGGAGAAATTACAGAATGAGGAAATGGAATTTGTGGCTAAGAGGCATACAGAAATGGGATTGAATATACCGCTGCTTAAATTGCAGTGTCGGCTTCCGAATCTGGACCAGGCGTCACCGTTCGTTTTCTTAATCGAAGACATTGCCATAACACTCGCTTCAGGTATCCTGTTTTATTTTCATGATTCCCGGCAAATTTCTCCGTTCTCCTGCCTTCCGTTACACGCGCTTGATGAATTTATATATGGAACTCGCAAGAGTCAGGACTCTTCTGTTTTCGCGGTCCAACTGGGAGAACAGGAGAGAGCGATGCTGCCGGAGCGGGAAGCGGACGGAGAGTCAGATGTTCCGGAGGCGGAGCGCATTGAGGTGAAAGAATCAACAGAGGTTGTTGAGGCGGTGCGAATGCAGGCGGAAGTATTCTTCGACTATACTGTTCTCCCGTCCGAAAGGGAGGATAGTTCGTACCTGGTTATAGGTAACTTGTATATTAAGAATACAGGTACAGAAGATTTGTATAATCCGGTGATTTGCCTGAAAGCCACTCCGGCGGACAGCATCAAACTGCAAGGGCAAATTCTGCCGGCCAACATGGTCGAAACTCTGGGGACACAAAGTTCCGACGGAGGAGTAAAAGGGTGGAGGTATTTGCAGAAAGACTGGTTTGCCGAGGCGCTGGAGCGGGGAGAGTATTGGATTGCACCCGTTCAGAATTTCCGAATTGCTCCAGAGAAGATAGAGGCTTTCCATAATTTCCAGTTGTCCATCCTAAAGCCGGAAGAAGGAAATACAGTAACCATAGAGGGCTTTGTCTACTTCAAAGAACGGCAGGTCCCGTTTGCATCAAATAATCGCATCGTCTTTTCTTTTTAAATCAACTTTTGATGCCGAATCGGACATTGCATGAATAAAAAAGGGGGGGCAAAAGAGTGTATGCTTGATATATCATGGATTCACCTGATGGTTTTGATTCTTGCTTCGTTTCGACTTACCCATTTAATCGTGTTTGATGAAATCGCTTCTTTTATTCGTCAACCTTTTTTGACGATTACGTATGAAGAGGATGCAGCCGGGCGGGTGGTGCGTCATATGGAGGTGAAAGGGACCGGTCTGCGTTACTGGATCGGTTCGCTTCTTAGCTGTTACTGGTGCATGGGAATTTGGTCGTCCCTTCTGCTCGTTGTCCTTTATTGGCTTTATCCTGTGACGTTTCCGCTTTTAATCGTACTAGCAGTGGCTGGGGCCGCTGCCATCATTGAGACAAAACTGTTCTGAAAATTGACAAAGGGATGTTTTACCCCGTTGCCTGTCTATATTCTTTTGGTTGATACTCCGTATATATAATCTGAATGAACAATCAAATAAGGAGAAAAGGCATGCGTAGAGCCATTGTCGTCTATCTGGAAAATCAGCGTGATCTTATGCTGCAATTCGGGTGTCTGTATACATCGCTGAAACACATTCAGGCGAAAGATACGGACCTTGTCGTATTTGGCACTCGGGAGGCGTTAAACAAGGTTCCGTCGGACTGCGTTAAAGTAGAAAGTCCGCCTGTCAGCGGCCGGCCGGAGTGGAAAAATTATAAATACATTAACTCGGTGAGCTGTTTGGTCGGTAAAGAGGCGGATTTTCTGAATGGATACGATTATATCCTCCGTTCGGATGTTGATACATTTATGACGCCGGCCTGGAATTCTTACTACCCCATTGCGTATTCAGTCGGCCGGGGAGCTTATATAAATAACGAAGAAGTTAGGAGAAATATAAGGCGGGTTGCCGGAATTCTGGGGCTTACACACCGGGGGATTGAAAATATAGGGTCAACTCACTACGGACCCCCGAAGGTAGTAAGGGATGTATGCCGCGTAACCTTACATGTCGCACTGTATATTCTTAATCACGAGTTCGCTACGGGATCCGGACAATGGCCCGGATGGTATGAAGGGGTAACCCTGTTGTACAGCTGCGAGATTGCTGTAAACCACGTAGTAGGGAATGTACAGCTGGACTATGGAAAATTAGATATTGAAAGCACGTCCCGCGGCTTGATTTCTAATCATCCCCATATTCATTGCTGGCATACGGATCAGGTCTTTTCTAAATTCCGATTTGCGGCGGGAGCGTATGATCATATGCCGATCCATACTTTAAATACGAACACGGTTAGAGACTATTGTATGTATATTGCAGTAAAATCAAAGAAAGAAATGCCCTGGCTCGGTTAAGGTACACATCCTGAATAACCATGTCCGCTCCTTGGCTGAAGAGCTTTTCTCTCTTCAAGTTAAGGAGTTTTTATTATAAAAGAGTTTGTTGAAAATTTATCTTGAATTATTATTTTCTACGAGGTGGTTCATCACTAGGTGATAGCCATTTTTTTGTTTATAGCTATATGATACAAACCATTTTTTGGTATGAGAAATAGAATAAGGAGAGGCATCGATTTGCATCTAGATTTGCATCTAATGGAAAGGAAGAAATGAAATGCGGATTCTCACTATACTAGGTACCCGACCTGAAATCATTAGATTAAGTTTAATCATAAAAAAATTGGATATGTTTGCGGATAAGCATATTTTGGTACACACCGGTCAAAATTTTACTCGCTCACTTAGCGGCATTTTTTTTGAGGATCTCGAGATACGAAAGCCAGACTATATACTTAGGGAGAGCCAACAAACCTTCGGGGAACAGTTATCGACCATTTTTTTGGGGATAGAAAAAATCATTTTGCAGGAAAAGCCGGAGAAAGTACTTGTACTGGGCGACACAAACAGCGCATTAAGCGCTGTACTGGCGGAGAGGATGGGGATTCCGGTAGTGCATATGGAAGCGGGAAATCGTTGTTTTGATTTGAGAGTACCGGAAGAGAAAAATCGACTCGTAATCGATGCGATTTCAAGTCTAAATCTGCCCTATACACCACGGAGTAAAGAAAACTTACTACGGGAAGGCATTCCTGTCCATAAAATCATCGTTTCTGGAAATCCCATTTATGAGGTGCTGGAACACTACAAAGAGAACATATCCCAAAGCTCTATCTTAACAAAATTAGGATTGGAAAAACGGAATTATTTTTTGGTGACCGTTCACCGGGCAGAAAATGTAGATGATCCTCCTCATTTGCATGGGATTTTTAAAGGATTGATCTTAGTTGCCAAAACCTTTCAAAAAAGGGTCATTTGCAGTATCCATCCTCGTACCCGTTCAAAATTAACGAAAGAAATTGAATCGGACGTTAAAGATTTGCTTGAATTTCATGAGCCTTTCTCTTTTTTCGATTTCGTCTGTCTTGAAAAAAACGCGTTCTGTACACTGACAGATAGTGGAACTGTTCAGGAGGAAAGCTGCTTGTTCCGCGTCCCTACCGTTACCTTCCGAAACAGTACGGAACGGCCCGAAACAGTAGAATGCGGAAGCAATATCATTTCGGGTACAACAGCCGAGAATATAGTAACCTGCGTGAAAACGATGGTTCAACAATCTACCGATTGGAAAATTCCAGAGGGGTATGCCGATCCGGATGTTTCAACCAAAGTCATTAAATTGTTGTTAGGAGGGAAGAGAGGTGTTTAAAGATGCGACGATTCTTATTACCGGTGGGACCGGTTCCTGGGGACACGAGTTAGTGAAACAACTGCTCTTGCAAAACCCAAAAGAAATCCGGATTTTTTCCAGAAATGAATCAAGCCAAGTCAACATGAAGAGAGCCTTAGGGGAGAATCGGAATTTGAAATTTATTATCGGGGATATCAAGGAAAAGAATGAGCTTGTGAAAACATGTGAGGATGTTGACTATATTTTTCACCTTGCCGCTTTAAAGCATGTTCCGGTTTGCGAGGAACAACCGTATGAAGCATTAAAAACAAACGTTATAGGAACACAGCATGTAATCGAGGCAGCCATTGAAAAAAAGGTAAAAAAGGTTGTATATATATCAACCGATAAAGCGGCCAGTCCATCCAACTTTTATGGATTAACGAAAGCAATAGGTGAGAGGCTTATTATTCATGCTAATCTCCTAACATCTGACACTAAATTTATTTGTGTACGGGGAGGAAATGTTCTCGGGACAAACGGAAGTGTCCTTCATGTGTTTAAGAAACAAATTAAAGAAAAAAAGCAAGTAGGCATTACAGACATGAATATGACAAGATTCTTTTTAACGCTTGAGGAGGCGATTAAACTTCTTTTTAAAGCAACGGCCGAAAGCGTCGGCGGAGAAATTTTCGTCATGAAAATGCCATCCTGCAAAATTATCGATCTTGCTCATGTTCTTATTGAAGCACTGGGAGAAAAAGATGTTGAAATTGTAGAACAGGGAATGCGCCCCGGGGAAAAGTTGCACGAACTTCTCTTTTCGGAATATGAAAGCCTTAATACGGTGATTTACGATAACGAATATTACGTCGTTCTACCGACAGTTGAGATTAACAATTTGAGAGAGCACTATTCTAAATATAAGCCGGTTCAAATGAAAAAATACCATTCGAATAAATGTCTAATGACCAGAGGGGAGATAAAACAACTATTAATTAAAGGTGGTTTTATCCAGTGAAGGTGCTAATTATAGGCGGAAACGGTATGGCAGGTCATATGATTGTTAGCTACTTCAAAAAAAGGCCTCAA
The DNA here is from genome assembly GCF_007991215.1 of Aneurinibacillus danicus. Classification (GTDB taxonomy): domain Bacteria; phylum Bacillota; class Bacilli; order Aneurinibacillales; family Aneurinibacillaceae; genus Aneurinibacillus; species Aneurinibacillus danicus. The sequence goes on along the minus strand of NZ_BJXX01000174.1, from coordinate 14,474 downwards.
TACGATATCTATTACACATCTCGCAAGCAAAGAAATAAAAACGAAATCGAACTTGACGTACGAAATCATGAAAGACTGCAGACTGTTCTTGACGTCCTGTCACCACATATTGTTATAAACTGTGCTGGAATATTGAATGAAGAGGCTGCCAAAAATCCCTTGGATGCTATTTACGTCAATAGCTTTCTTCCCCGTTTCCTGGCCAGGGCAATCGAAAAACAAGGGGGAAAGCTGATACACATAAGTACAGACTGCGTGTTTTCGGGGAAAAAAGGGGATTATACGGAAAATGATTTCACAGATGGAACGACGATGTATGCCAGAACAAAAGCTTTGGGGGAAGTCAATCATCCAAAACATTTGACCATTCGCACGTCCATTATCGGTCCGGAAATCAGGGCAAATGGAATTGGCCTGTTTAAATGGTTTTTGCAGCAGAAAGGCATGATTAAAGGATATGAAAAAGTGCTGTGGAATGGGGTTACGACACTTGAATTAGCCAAGGCAATCGAAAAAATGATTGGGCATGATGTAGGTGGATTGTATCATCTCATAGCACCAGAAAAAATTTCTAAATGGAAGCTTCTTGAATTGATACAAGATGTATTCATAAAAGAAGATGTTACGATCATCCCCGAATCCTCTATCGTATTAGATCGAACACTTAAAAATACGCGAAATGACTTCCAATACACGCCTCCTGATTATCTTTCGATGCTAATCGAGCTGAAAGTTTGGATGTATTCGGAAGGCGGCGATTATCTTGTTACCTAAGGTTTCTATTATTATTCCCACCTACAACTGTCCATATGTCGATCAGGCCATTCAAAGTGCGCTGCATCAAACATACCCTAATATAGAAGTAATTGTAGTAAATGACGGCTCTATCGTGTTTAACGAGAAAATAAGCCCTTATTACGGACGTATTCGTTATATTGAACAAAAAAACGGCGGCACGGGCAGCGCACTAAATACGGGAATTAAAAATGCGACAGGTGATTATTTCGCATGGCTAAGCTCAGATGATTTATACGTCCCGACTAAAGTTCACGAGCAACTTACATTTATGGAAAAAATGAATGCAGCGGTCAGCTATACTAACTATTACCTGATTGATGTGCGTAATAAAATAATAAGTCAACCCATAAGCTATTTATTTTCAAGCGATGTGCAATTTTATCATTTTTTAACTAGAGGAAACCCTATTAACGGATGTACGGTGATGATGAAAATGAGTGTGTTTTCTGAAGTGGGTCTTTTTAATGAGACATTGCGGTATACGCAGGATTATGAAATGTGGTTGCGGGTTGTTCAGCGATATAAATTTCACTATTTAAACAGACCTCTTGTTTTGCGTCGGGATCACGATGCGATGAATAGCAAAAAGTATGTGAATGGTATGATCAAAGAGAATGAATGGGTACGTAATAAATATAGGCAGAGTTTGGTAACTTTGATTACAAAGGAAGTGAACCCATGAAACTAACCTTTCCCATTCTAACCCTTAATAAGGGTGGAGCTCAGAGAATGCTTGTTGAAATAACGAATGGACTTGCAGCCAAAGGACATGATGTAACAATTATAATGCCTGCGAGTGGTGCAATGGAGTTTAGTCATATTAAATCGAAGTTAATCAGGACAAATAAACATGAGCTGGGCGCAAATGATTACCCTTACAGTGATGCTATTGTATCTAACTTTCATACAACAACTTCTTCCGCCCAGGCGGCAAGCGTAAGCGGAAAAGGAAAGCATATACGTTTTAGTTTATGCTATGAACCGATGTTTTTGCCGGAACAAAGCGTTTCTTTTCCTACCTTTCAGGTGACGGATAAACTTATTGTTTTATCTAAATACCAACAAGAACTTATCTTCTTAAATCACGGAATAAAGGGAAAGATTGTCCCGATTGGTGTTGGTCCTGAGTTTAGAAACCTAAACCTCCGGAAGCCTTATGATCCTCTTCAGGTTTCTGCAATTGTGAGAATGCCGGAAGGAGGTTGGGCATGGCATCGTCGTCAGGATTATCTCATTAGTCAGCTGGATATTATAAAAACACGCTTTCCCGCCGTTAAAATTAACCTCATTTGTCCCCCTGGTGAATACAATAAATCCCCAGCACTACAGATGCTCGCTAAAACGCCCAAATATAAATTTTTTACTCCGGCTAATGACACTGAATTATGTTATATCTACAACCAAACAGATATATTCGTTGCTTCCTCCATTTTTGAGGCCGCGCCGCTTCCCGGCCTGGAAGCAATGAAATGCGGTGCAGCTTTAGTTGCCACATATGCCGGAGGAAACATGGAATATTGCCGTCATGAAGAGAACTGTTTACTTTCATATGGATTTGAAAATCGGCTCGGTCACGATATTATCCGGTTAATTGAAAACGTCTCTTTGCGTCAGCAATTGGCAGTGAATGGTCAAAAGGAAGCGGAGAAATGGAGCTGGCAGAACAGCGTAAATGCATTTGAAAAAGCTTTGCTTGAGTACCTAAAATAATAAAATTCATATGATAATTTTTTCTTTTAATGTAAAAAATATGGAGATGACGATATGTTTTCAAATCAAACCATTTTAATTACCGGTGGTACGGGTTCATGGGGGCAGGAGCTTATGAAACGGCTGCTCCGGGAAAATCCCAAGGAAATTCGCATCTTCTCCCGCAATAAAAACAGTCAGCATTTAATACAGCAAACTTTTAATGCTTATCCATGTATCGTATTCATTTCGGGCGATATTAAAGATTATCAGAGTTTTTATGACGCATGTGAAGGTGTCGATTATGTGTTTCATCTTGCCGCTCTAAAGCATGTTGTCACATGCGAAGCGCAGTCGATGGAAGCGGTGGAGACAAATGTGGTGGGGACACTAAACGTTATTCGGGCCAGTATTGAACACGGAGTAAAGAAAGTAATCTATACGTCCACCGATAAAGCTGTGGCTCCTAGCAATGTTTATGGATTAAGCAAACGATTAGGCGAACAGCTAATTATAAAAGCAAATGATATGTCAAAGCATTCTACACGCTTCGCCTGTGTGCGGACAGGAAATCTCTTAGGCTCACAGGGAAGCGTTATCCCCCTGTTTAAAAAACAACTGCTTGATGGCAAAGAGATTACAGTGACGTCCAGAGAGATGACCCGTTTTTTTATCGCGCTGTCGGATGCAGCTGAATTGCTTATGAATACCGTGGGAATTGTCGTAGGGGGAGAAGTGGTTATCATGAATATGAAAGCATGTTGCATTATAGAACTAGCTGAAGTGCTGCATCGCCATTTTGCAACTCAGCCTTTAAAAATTAAAGAAATCGGAATTCGGACTGGTGAGAAGCTTCATGAATCTTTGATTGCAAGTGATGAATCTTTTGTTTATGAATATGATAACAATTATGCCATTGCTCTTTCCACCTCCTCCCCCAAATTTACTCTCGATCATTATAAATCATTTCCAAGAGTTCAAATTCATAAGTACAGTTCGCAGCACAACTTAATGCCTAAAACAGAAATCGAACAACTTTTACGGCGTGCCGGGATTTTTGGTTAATCTTTTTGGGAAGGGGGGCCGGGCGGCAGTTTTACCCGTTGCGTACCGGATTCTCCCCCGCTTTTGTAAAAGCTTGAGGCACAATTTTTATAGAAAAAAGTAATAAAGAATAGAGAATGGTCCCTATTCTTCAAGATGGTCTTCATTTTTTTTGCGTTTTTGCATTTTTTTGTATTCGTCCATTAACTGCTTCAGTACTTCATCAGATACTTCCACGAAGTGGTCCAGCTCCCGCATCGTAATTAAGCACTGGCTCCCCCCGTCGATGGTTGTGAAGCGAAACATAATTTTCCCGCCCGGCAGCACGTCGGCAACTTCCCAGATGAACTTAGTGCCGGCTTTATAGCGTTTTCCCCGTCCGTAAACCGGGTGGAAGGGACGATAATTTTCTACAACCCACATATGGCCCCTCCTATTCCTTCTTCCTGCCGCAATGTCCGGCAGAAAGAAGGTGAAATCATAAGAAAATGAAGGATGAAGGAGGGAAGGCGCAGGCAGGCAAGCTTCTGCAGTTATCCCCTCTATACCATCATATGCAGAACATAGGGGGAAGGAACTGAAATTTGAAAAGCCCGGATACAAAGTATAGCAGCATCTTTTCCTGTTGTTATCCCGCGAAGAAACGGTGCAATTCCTCTATGTTTCGCGCAAGCCGGGCGGGTGGCAGGCTTGCGAGTACCTGGGCACCGTATCGTTTCGTATGCAGGCGCGAATCGAGAATGACGACCATGCCCCGGTCGCGGCGTGTGCGGATCAGCCGTCCGAAGCCCTGTTTTAAGCGCAGAATCGAGAACGGAAGCATGTACTCCATAAAACTATCGCGCCCTTGTTTGCGCAGGCGCTCGGTACGTGCCTGGGTAAGCGGATCGCTTGGTACGGGGAACGGAAGTTTGGCAATTACGACACACATTAGGTCATCACCCGGCACGTCGACGCCTTCCCAGAATGACTCGCAGCCGAACAGTACATGATTGGAGCCTGAGCGGAACTGTTGCAGCAGTTGCTCACGAGAGGTATCCGATCCGTGCAGCAAGCCCGCAAGCTTGTGCTGTTCGAGCCAGGGCTTCATTGCCTCATACACCCGGTTCATTTGGCTGTACGAGGTAAATAGCAGGAATGTGCGTCCGCGTGTAGAGGCGACAATCTCCTTCATTGTGGTGATGAGAAATGCTTCGAAGTCCTGTTCCACAGGGGACGGAACATCTTCCGGCACGAGCAACACCGCCTGTTCAGCGTATTGAAACGGACTCGGCGTCTCCATCGTCTCATATTCATTGATTCCCATCCGGCTTGCAACAAAGGAGAAATCTCCCTGCGTCGTTAGTGTTGCGGACGTCAGAATGACCGTCTTCTGCTCGAATAGTTCTTCGCGCAGCAGATCGCTTACGTCAATCGGAGCCGAATATAGATGCAGCATGGAAGCCCAGGCAAAATCGTCACGAATCAGCGGTGCATGTTCATTCTTTGAAGGTTCCTCGTATGCGACCCAGGTCGCCCATTCATCCGGGGATTGGTTCAGCAATACGTGTGTCACCATATATTCCATCTGCTCGATCTGTGCGATGTAGCGGCTGAGGCCGATGACCGTCTCTCCTTCGCCTTCCGCCGCTTCCAGTTCTTTGCGTTTGTCGATGAACGCCGTCTTCCACTCTTTGAAAAATGGCTTACAGACATCTTCTGCCACAATACTTTTCTTTAGCAAATATTCGTTCTGCGGTCGTTTGGCGAGCGCACGCGCAAGCGGAGCAAACAGTTCGACCAGCTTTGTGATAAGTCGGACACGAATCGCCTCCACTTGCTGCTGTAAGTCTGGAGCGTCCAGCTCTCGCGCCCAATGGGCCCGTTTCTTAAGGAAACGGTTGAACAGTGTATTTACCTCTTCGATGCTGACATGGTAGGTGTACTGCTTCGTCACCTGATCTTCCACGCGGTGTGCTTCGTCCATGATGACCGCATCGTATTCCGGAAGAATGCTGGCGCCCTGGCGTCTGAGAATCAAATCGGTGAAGAACAGTGCATGGTTTACGATGATGACCTGCGCATTCTGCAGTTTTTTACGGGCGTTTTGGATAAAACATTCTTTGTAGAAAGGGCTATTCTTGCCCAGACAGTCATCGCCGTCTCCTTGAATTGCATGAAATAAAGATGGGGGCAGAGGCAGCGCTATTTCATCCCGATCGCCTTTTTTCATAACCGCAAGTTTCTCTTTGAGGCGGCGGAGCAGCGGTGTGTCTGTCGTTTCTCTTATGAGACTGTCTTTCAGCAGTTCATCGAATCGCCGCTTACAGATGTAATTGCCGCGTCCCTTGGCCAGCTCGTACCGAAAGTCTTCGGCAAGATCAGGATCGAGATCGCGAAGAACCCTGCGTACCATCGGCAGTTCTTTTTCAAGCAGCTGCTGCTGCAATGTAATCGTATTCGTTGAGATAATGACGCGTTTTTCATTTTTGAGCGCCCACCAGGCAGCGGGCAGCGTATAACCGAATGATTTGCCGGTGCCTGTCCCTGCCTCGATTAAGCCGTGCTTCTCCTGTCTTAGACAGCGCAGTACGAGGTTGGCCATCTCGAATTGTGCGCGGCGCGGCTGGTATTGTGACAGGTGATTGGAAAGAATTCCATTTCGTTTAAAAATTCTGTGCAGTGTTTTTGAATACGTTGTCATACGTTCGATCCTTACCTGGTTTTTCTTCATAATAGCAAAACGTATGTTTCGATTCTAGCAAAACGGGACAATCCATTCACAAGATCGTAGACAGCCAGAGCAGAGAAAGGTACCGTCTCGCCTTTTGGATGAAATCGTTATTCAAACACGGCAAATCGGGGAATAAAGAAAAAGAAATAATTTTACAAGACAACCAAATGCGGGAGAAGAAAGGGTATAATAAAAAATAGCTATTATTTATAAAGAAAGGATGCGAGATACACTTATGGCTCATCAGTTGCAGCAGCAAATCATTGAAGAATTACATGTTAACCCGAAAATCGCACCGGCTGACGAAGTGAGAAGACGTATTGACTTCCTAAAAGAATATGTAACCAGTTCCGGAGCACAGGGGTACGTACTTGGCATCTCCGGCGGACAGGACTCTACACTGGCCGGCCGCCTGGCGCAGCGTGCCGTTGAAGAATTGCGCAGGGAAACGAAGAAAGACTATATGTTCATTGCCGTGCGTTTGCCATACGGCGTACAAAAAGACGAAGCAGACGCGCAGCGTGCGCTTGAATTCATTCAGCCCGATAAAACCATTACAGTCAACATCAAACCGGCGGTCGACGCCGCTTACGATTCGTTTACCGAAGCGACGGGAGAGAAGCTGTCCGATTATCTGAAAGGGAACATCAAAGCGCGGGAACGCATGAAAGTGCAGTATGATATCGGAGCCCACTACAAACTGCTGGTCATCGGAACGGATCATGCCGCGGAAGCAGTAACAGGCTTCTTCACTAAATATGGTGACGGCGCGTGCGATGTTGTGCCGCTGGATGGGTTGAACAAGCGTCAGGGTCGCGAAATTCTCAAGTACATGGGTGCAGACGAGCGTATATACACGAAAGTACCGACCGCAGATTTAGAAGACGATAAGCCGCTGCTTCCGGATGAAACCGCGCTGGGCATTACGTATGAGCAGATCGACAATTATCTTGAGGGCAAAGAAATCGACGCAGACGCGGCGGAGAAGCTGGAGAAACAATATATGAAAACACGCCACAAGCGTCATTCCCCTGTTTCTCCGTTTGATAGATGGTGGAAGAAATAAGCATAAGGAAATACAGGTCCTCTCTGCATGTCAGGAGATGTGGTTATGAGAATCGCGATTGCCGGAGGAAGCGGATTTATCGGTACGCATCTGGTAAAAGATTGGCGCAAAAAGAAATATGACATTCTGGTCATTACCCGCAACTGTACTAAAGTAAAGAAGCAGTTTCCATTCGCGAGTTGCGCCACATGGGATGAAATCGCGAAAGATTCGCAGGCGCTTGAAGGCATTGATGCTCTGGTTAATCTGGCCGGTGAATCTATTAACAGCGGCCGCTGGACGGCAGAACGAAAGCAGAGCATTCTGCTGTCACGGGTGGAGACGACGCAGAGGATTGCCGCTGCGGTTGGGAAGCTGACAGAGAAGCCCCGGGTTGTTATCAACGGATCTGCAATCGGCGTTTACGGCCAGTCCGATACCGCGCGCTTTGATGAAGACAGCAAAGCAATCGGAGACGATTTTCTTGCTCAGGTCAGCCGGCAATGGGAAGAGGAAGCCGACCGGATACCGGCGCCGCGGCTTGTCAAGATTCGCACTGGATTGGTAATGGGAGCGGATGGCGGCGCTTTTCCGAAGATGGCGCTTCCGTACCGCCTGTTTACAGGCGGCAGGGTGGGCGGCGGACGCCAGTGGCATTCCTGGATTCATATCGTTGACTACGTTCGTCTTATCAACTTCTGCATCGAAAATGAAGCAATAGAAGGAGCGGTAAACGCCACCGCACCGAATCCTGTCACCAATAACGAATTCGGCCGCTCGCTTGCACGTCAGATGCATCGTCCGCACTGGCTGCCCGTCCCCGGTTTTGTGCTCGGCCTTGTCCTGGGCGAGATGTCGGAATTATTGCTTGAAGGGCAGCATGTCACGCCAAAGCGGGCACTGGAGCAGGGGTTTGTGTTCCACTGTCCGAATATCGACCGGGCCAATCAAGATCTCGTCAGTAAAATGTAATTGGCACATGAGCGAGCAGCTGTTGAATGAAAAGGCCTGACATTCCTTCTTCGGGCAAAGAAGGAATGTCAGGCTTCTTTCCTTTGGCTATTTTCCCTTCGCTTCTAATTGGCGAACTTTTTCTCGTATCTTCTGCGCTTCGTTTTTCTTACCTAAATCATCCAGGGAGTCAGCGATAATTGTTTCAAACTGAGACTGCTTTGGATAGTCGGATTGAAGAAGGAAGAGGCCCTTTTTTGCCGATTGGATTGCCTGTTCGGACATGTTTGCTTTTTGCTGCGCATCGGCAAGATAGTACCAGTAAAAAGCCGCGTCCGGCATTTCCTTGATTTTTTCTTCATAGTAGGCGGCTACCTTCTTAAAATAAGAGGGATAGGCGTCTTTTGCGGAGACGAAAGCGGAACCGTTCCAGCGTACGACATCTACCATATACGCATCACCTGTATCTTTTTGCCAGAAGGCCAGCATGTTTTGTTTGCCGTTCGGCAGAATTTCGAGCTTATGATACGCTGTGCTCGCGATTTTCTGCAGCGTTTCATTGCGCCATGCAAAAACATCAAGTCCGTTTCCAGCAGAAGCGCCTATTGTCCAGCCGACAAGGAATTCGGGCTTACCGTCGCCGGTTATGTCCGCAAAACGAACCGTGCTGACCTGGTATCCTTGTCCTTTGTGTTCCATGGCTTTCTTCCATTCATTATTCTCTTTTTCCAACATCATAACATAGGGTGTTTTATCTTCTGTTCCATTCCGGTACGTGACAAAAATTTCAGCTTCGTGATCTCCGTTGATATCCTGCAACTGTACCGCTTCCGATCCTTGAGGTTCTTCGGGAGGGAGAAGCCTGGCTCCCGGCGGCAAGAATTTCTGGATAAAGCTTGCGGTGCTTTCCGTGCCGGCGGCTTTTGCGGCGGAGACGGATTGCGGTGCGCCAATGGTACTTGCGGGAGCCGGGAGAAGAGCGCACCCGCTAAGCATAACACTTATTGCCAATACGTTTATTGATGCTCTTTTTTTATACATAAGACATCTCATCCTTTCTTAAAGTTGTAGAAAGGGGAAGCGTGACATCCACTTTCGTGCCGTGTCCGGCTGCGCTTGATATTTTCATAGTTCCGCCATGCAAGGCGATAATTTCTTTGCAGATGGCAAGCCCTAACCCGCTGCCCTGGGCTGCCGGGTTTGCTTTATAAAATTTCCTGGTTACGTAAGGGAGGTGCTCGCTGGCAATGCCTTCGCCGTTATCCTGTACACTGAGCAGAATATGTTCGTGTTTCTTAACGGCAGATATGCTAATGATTCCACCGCTATGGGTGAACTTTAGAGCGTTATCGATAAGATTTAGCACTACCTGCTTTAGCCGATCGGGGTCGCCTGATAGAAGGCGAATAGAATTTCCGACTTCCAGGCTTAGCTCAATATTCTGGCGTTCGGCACGAAGCGAAACCTGTTTTACGATTTGGTGAAGCCACTCATATAGAGGAAAGGTAGTGGGGCGCAGCGTAATTTTTCCTGCCCCCAGACGCGAGAAATCGAGCAGCTCTTCCACCATCGCGGTAAGCCGGTCCGTTTCTTTGTTGATGATTTCAAGCCCCTCTCTTAGTTCCTTGTTTTCAACAGTGCCGTTTAGTAGCGTAATTGTCCATCCTTTTATCGAGGTAAGCGGGGTGCGCAGTTCGTGAGAAACCGAGGCTACAAATTGATTCTTCACTTTCTCATGGCGCATAATTTCTTCTGCCATATAGTGAAGCGTATCACTAAGCATACCGAGTTCGTCGTTGTGCTGTTTGGGAATGCGCACCGTAAAATTACCGGCCGCCATTTCTTCCGCCCCTCTTGTGATTTGCCGGACGGGTTCGGTAATCGTTCGGGACAGCAAAAGGCTTACAATTACAGAGATAATAAGAATGGCAATACCCGCAATCAGCAAAAAGAGAAAGATACGCTGAATGACCGCTTCGGCTTCTGCCAGCGACGTGACGAGCCGCAGAGCGCCAGCATTTTTCGTATCGAACAGAAGGGGATAGGCAATCGATAGCACAGGTTCTCCCGTTTCCGGCATATTTCCCCGCCATTCCCCCGGTTTGCCGGCTAGCGCGTTCCGCACATCGGCAGTGTCTATCGTTTTCCCCCAGAACATACCGGTCGAATCAGCTATGACTTTTCCGGCGGCATCCAAAATCTGCACCTGTGCATTTGTCGTTTCGCTGAACGTGCGAATAAGATAATCCGCACGCTCTTGCAAATCTCCATTTGTCAAATATTGATTATGAAAGCTGGCGGATACTTCCGCCGCGCTTTGCAGCGATTCGCGGATATTCCCGACATAGTATTGTCGAATCGCAATAAACATCAGCATTTCAAACAGGAAAACAGTAAGAAGAATAATGATGAGATAGCTTCCGACGAGCCGCCGTTTAATCCCGTGCATGGTGTTCTCCCCGCCAGCAGTAGCCGAATCCCCAAACCGTTTCGATATAAGCGGGACGGGACGGATTGTCCTCGATTTTTTCCCGCAGTCGCCGAATATGGACATCCACCGTTTTGGGGTCCCCGACAAAATCCGTCCCCCAGGATAAATCGAGAATTTCATCCCGGCTGAGCGCCTGGGCACTATTGGTCATAAACATTTTGAGAATATTGAACTCGCGGGGTGTTACATCGATTTCCTGCTCGTTTTTGAAGAAGCGCCGTGCCTGTAAATCAAGGCGAAACGGCCCTGATTCCATATTTCTTTTAGGCTTCGATACCGGCTGCTTCACGCGCCTGAGTACAGCGTGAATCCGTGCTGTTAGCTCAAGCGGATTGAACGGCTTGACGATATAGTCGTCCGCTCCAAGCTCCAGTCCCATTAACTTATCCATGTCTTCTCCCCGCGCCGTAAGCATAATGACAGCGATGTGCGGGAAGTCTTTGCGGAGACTGCAGCAGACGTCGAAGCCGTCTATGCCGGGGAGCATTACATCGAGCAGGACGAGGTCGGGCCGTTCCGTTTTCACCTTTTGCAAGCCTTCTTCGCCGGTGGTTGCTTCAATCACCGTAAACTTGTGCCGTTTGAGATTAATGGTAATAAAGCCACGTATTGAACGTTCATCCTCGATAAGCAAAATTTTGGCGGGATTATTTTCAAACATACATCCTCCTGTAGCCATGTACTATGATAGTTTTATCATATCATCCTCCTTCCATATTGTGGTGTGAGTCATGGAGAAAAAGGAAGGGTGTATATTCTGTTTTCAGTATAGTGCTCTATTAAGAAAAAAGGGTTACTGCCAAGTTAAGAGAAGTTACCAAATCATTACGACGAAATCATTCCCCCGTTCTTTTCTCTTTTTTCCTTTGCACCGCGAAAGTTAGCCGCCCATTCCTGCGGTTTTCATGTCGGGGTTACGGCTAACCGGCCATGGTATTTTATTGTATAATAGACAAGACGAACAGATAAAGAAGAAAGGAGAATGAGACTGTGGCAACTCCCGAAGATAAAAAAGGCTATACGTTCGCCCCATACAGCGGCAGGGTGGAAGCCGGCAAAATCCGCGAACTGGCCCTGGCGATAGGCGATGAGAACCCGATTTATACAGATGAGACGAAAGCCAAGGAGGAGGGCTTCGATGCGATTCCCATTCTGCCGTCCTTCATGGAAGTTATCGATATGTGGGCTGGCCCAAGCTTTGAAGACCTGATGGAGCAGCTTGAAATCGATATGAAGAAGCTGCTGCACGGCGAGCAGGAATATGAATATTTCGCTCCTGTCTATGCAGGTGATATGATTCATGCACAGACAAAAGTAACCGACGTGAAGGCAAAGCGCAACGGCATGGCCATCTACACGCTGGAGACCGTCTACCGCAACCAGAACAATGAAAAAGTAATGACCGCACGTCAGGTGCTGGTCAAAATGCCGTAAGGAGGAGAGCACATGAAACCGTATTTGCTTACAGCCAAAGACGCTGAAGTAGGAACGGCGCTGCCTGCGCTCGAAAAGCCGCCGGTGACCCGGATGCAGCTCATTAGATTCGCCGGTGCGTCCGGCGATTTCAACCCGATACATACAATTGAAAGCGTGGGTCAGGAAGCAGGCCTCGGGGGTGTCATTGCACATGGCATGCTTATTATGGGATTTGTCGGCCAGGCGCTGACGACCTGGGTGCCGCGTGCGGCCATTACAAAGTTTGGCGTCCGCTTCTCGGCGATTACCCGTCCGGGCGACCAGATTACTGTCCGTGGAGAGCTGGCCGGAAAGGAAGAAACAGAGGAAGGCACGCGGGTTAAGATTAAAGTGCAGGCCGTGGACCAAAAAGGCGAAGTGAAAGTAAAAGGGACGTGCGAAGCGCTGCTGCCGCGCGCGTAACCGTATAGCAAAGAGAACCCCCCGGAGCGAAACCGTTGCCGGGGGGTTTTATATGGGTATGTGCTTTCTCTATTACCATTCTTTTCTTGTATTCATCTTCTACTACTTTGCGCTAGAGTAAAAAAGGTAGATTTGGATTAGAAAGGGAATGGATGCCTACACCATGAAAAAACTTCTTCTGATTTGTACGCTGCTTGCGGTTGCCTGCACCATGGGCGGCTGCACTCAGCGAAGTGAAATTCGCGCTGATATATACAGCCCGTTTGATGACATTACAAATAGCTATGCCAAACCGTACATTCTTGACCTGCATTCCCGCGGCATTGTACACGGGGAGGGAAACCGGACATACGGTCCGCACCGGCCGGTTACGCGCGAAGCCATGGCAGCCATGCTGGGTCGTACCCTCGACCTTGAGCCTGTCAATGCTATGATCCCCGCGTTTAAAGACGTAACGCCTAGGTCATGGTCGTACGGTTGGGTGCAGGCAGGCGTAGTACGCAGTCTGATCAGCGGGGTTACGAATGACGAGTTTGCGCCGCTGCGCCCGGTCAGCAGACAGGAAGCGGCCGCATTGTTTTATCGTGCGTTGCCGGAAAAAACAAACGAAAACACAGCACTTCCGTTCCGGGATGCAGGCGCCATCGCACCCTGGGCCCGTTCGGCGGCATCCGAATTGTATGCCCGCGGGTTGATGGTCGGCAGCCAGGGGAAATTTCGCCCGCACGATCAGTTAACAAGAGAAGAAATGGCCGTGTTACTGTTTAAATTTTTGCGTCAGCCCGACTTCAGGGAAGAGACATCTTCGCTGCTGCAGATGGGCTGGCACTACATGGTAACAAGGGACGAATTTATTGCCAGAGCGAAGAAAGCAAGTGACATGAATGTACTGTCCCCGCGCTGGTATTTCCTTTCTTCATCGGGTGGCGCAGACGATAACACGGACCGCACGCTTCTCGCCTGGGCACAGGAGAATCGTCGTGAAGTATGGCCGCTGGTCGGAAACCGGTTTGACCGGGAGTTGACCCATCAGATTCTCGCAAGTCCGGTGAAGCGGGCCGAGCTTGTTACCAGGCTTACAGAGTATACAGAACAGTATAAATTGAACGGTCTAAATATTGATTTTGAAAACATCGACCCGGCGGATCGGCCGCATTTTACGGCGTTTATCGCAGAACTGGCGAGTGAACTGCATTCCCGTGGTAAAAAAGTCTCGGTCGATGTGCCGCCGGATTTAAAGGATGACTGGAGTGATCCGTACGATTTCGCCGCGCTTGCCCGTCACGCCGACTATATTGTCATGATGGCGTATAATGAGACATGGGAAGGAAAAGGACAGGCGGGTTCCAACGCCTCGCTGCCCTGGGTACAGAATCACATACAGCATATGCTGACAATGGTGCCAAGGGAGCGGCTGATGGTCGCGCTTCCGTTCTACACCATGCGTTGGAGGGAAGTGGATGGCAGGGAGAAGCCGGAATCCGTCACGATGTCCGAGATGTTCCAGGACATTCAGGCATCACGGGTACGGCCTGTCTGGGATGAAAGGTTGGGTCAATACTGTGTGACATACCGAAAAAACAAGATTACGTACAAAGCATGGCTGGAAGAGAGCCATTCTCTCGCCCTGAAATATCGAGCCATAAAACAGCTGGGCGCGGCTGGTGTCGCCTTCTGGTATATTGGCTCGGAAACGGATGAAGTATGGGCGGCCATAAAAAATGAATGAGGGTATGCTTAACAAAACGACCATGGCATTTCAGCGGTAACCCCGATATGAAAATGCGGAGAAGAGCAGCTGAATTTTATGGTATGAGGGAAAAGAGAAAAGAGAACGAGAGGATGATTTTAATGTAGAAAAAGGC
>NZ_BJXX01000173.1 GCF_007991215.1 Aneurinibacillus danicus | reverse complement strand
GATTTTCACAGAAAAATAAATGATACTACCCGGTAAATTCGGTAGATGTTTGCCGCTTGATTTTTTGATAGGATAAACGAGACAAATATAACAATTGTCAAAAAACTCGTAAAGGAAGAGGCTATGAGAAACAACAAGAAGAATGTCGGCCGATATTTGGCCACCGGTTTACTTTCCGTATCTTTACTTACAGGAATACTCCCTTACTCAGGAAATGAAGCAAAGGCGGCAGCGGTATTCTCGGATACATACAAAACACCATGGGCAGCGCCAAGCATTGAAAACCTTTACAAAAAAGGTGTGCTAAAAGGCACAACTTCAAAACAATTCTCGCCGAACAAGTCGGTAACGCGAGCGGAATTCGCAGCGATGCTGGCACGGGCAGTCAATAAACCGGTTAAGCTACATAATTTTCCGTTTACCGACGTTTCAAAAAATAAGTGGTATTATCATGCGGTAAAAGAAGTGTATCAAATGGGAATCGTTAAAGGTGTGTCGGCCACCCGTTTCGCCCCGGAGCGCCCGATTACGCGCGAAGAAGCGGCCGTGATTATCGCCCACACGTTTAACTATTCTCATTCCAGCAAATCGCTTCCGTACAAGGACAAAAACAAAGTCAGCAGTTGGGCGGTGAACAGCGTAAAAGCCGTGACACAGAAAAAGGTATTCTCCGGGGATGACGGATACTTCCAGCCGAAGAAGCTGATGACGCGCGCCGAAGTGGCGGTTGTGCTGCAGAAGGTGCTATACGGATATGTGCCGGCTCCCACGAAAAAAGTGGCGTCCCGCTCCAGCTACCGCTTAGACGACTTGTTCCAGCGGAAGGTACAGCCGCTATTGGGTGTCCCGTACCGCTACGGCGGTACAACAACGGCCGGGTTTGACTGCAGCGGATTTACGCAGTATGTCTACAAATCCCTTGGTGTCAGCCTGCCACGCACCTCCAGTCAGCAGTTTACAAAAGGCACGCCGGTGTCCGTTAACGCCATGCAACCTGGCGATTTGATTTTCTTTGACACCGGTGGCGGTTCCATTTCGCATGTCGGCATCTATATGGGCGGCGGCAGGATGGCGCACGCCGCAAGCGGGCAGGGCTCGGTGAAGATTAACAACATTGACTGGTATCTGAATCATTATCGCGTTGTCGGCGTGAAGAGATACCTATAAAAATGACTTGTCAGAGCGTTCTGGACCTTGTAGGTTTGGAACGCTTTTTTGTATGAAAATAAGGAAAAAAGAAAGAGGAAAGAAGATCTGAGGTAGAAAAAGGCTTTCGCCTTGTACGCATGCATAGGCAAAGCTGAAATCCACCACCCTAAAAAAACGGAAAAACAAACATAAAAATAATAATAAGGCAGAATGAACTAAATAACGGAAATTACCATGTTTAACTGCTATTTTGTAATACTTCTCGTCCAAAAATTAACTTTACAACCAGGGGGTTTCAGTATTACAATTTTTTTCGTCCACCACTTATAGAGGGGAAAGAAGTAGTTGAAAAAGAAGTTATTGATGGTAGTAAGTTTTTTTCTGGCGTTCTCGTTTTTTCCCGTGTCGCTGCTGCAGCATGAGCACGAAGGCAGGATCCGGCTCGGACAGACGAAAGCGGAGAGTTTCACTCCTGTCACCACAGGCGTAAAAAATGAAACCAACCAGGAAAACAAAGAGCTGGCCACCAGATTAGACACGTATGTAAAGAAGCAACTGGCGATGGACAACTTTCACGGTACCGTACTTGTTGCCAGCGGAGACACGATCTTGCTGAAGAGAGGGTACGGATACGCGGACGGGAAGAAAAAAATACCGAATGCACCCAATCAGAAGTTTGCGATTGGCTCGCTGACCAAAGCGTTTACGGCCATGGCAATCCTGCAGCTGCACGAGCAGCACTTGCTGGACATTAACCAGCCGATTGAGCGGTTTTTTCCGGACTATCCATTTGCTAAAGAAGTCACCATTCATCATCTGCTGACGCATTCATCGGGTCTTCCGCGAAACCGGGGCAGCAAGGAGTATGAAGAGCTTACTCTTCTGTATCCGCCGGGAACCGGGCAGAACTACAGCAATGAGGGGTATATTCTTCTCGGCAAAATTATCGAACAGGTCTCCGGCATGTCATACGGTGACTATATTACGACTCATATTTTTAAGCCGTTGCACATGGATGATTCGGGATTTGACCTCAGCCGGAGACGGGTTCTGAACAAAGCGAGCGGGCATAAAAAGATTCAGGGTGTTTGGGTTGCGCTCGGAATGGATTATGGCTCACGCTTTTCTTCCGGCGGACTGTATTCGACCGTGGAGGACTTATATAAATGGGACCGCGCGTTATATACAGGCAAGCTGGTCTCGGAGCCGCTTCGCAAGCGCATGTTTACACCGCAGATGAAAGAGTACGGCTATGGCTGGCATATCCAGAAGGAAGCGGACAGAATCATTGCCGAACATGGCGGATATGTGCTTGGCTACTCCGCCGAAATTGTGCGTGACATGACATCGAAGAGCGTAGTTATCCTGCTGAGCAATCACGGTGACACGGGAATGAAGGAGATGGCGGAAACGATGCTTGAGATGGTTGAGGAGGCGAAGCAAACTTCGCCAGAAAAGGGAGCAGAGAAAAAGCCGATATTATAAGCGAGTATAGGAAACAACATTTTTCAAGCCTGCTGATAACAAAGAATTGGCAGGCTTTTTGGCTTGCATTGGATAACCGGAACAGAATGATGTACAATAAAAGTAAAATATGTAAATGGAGGGGAATCTGTGAAGTCGGTAACCAGTGACATCTGTCTTAAAAAGAATACACTATTAAAGAATACATACAGGATAAAAAAAGTCATTTCTTGCAGTGAACTGTCTATTGTTTATTTTGGACGTCATGTAGAGAGCGGGGACATTCAAATTATCAAAGAGTATTTTCCTAAAGCACTAGTGTTGCGGGATTTGGATGATAAAACTGTTTTATGCCGGCTACCATCTTCTAAAGAGAAATATTACGAACTGATGGAGGCCTTTTTTAATGAAGCCACTATAATCAAAGAATTATGCCATAAAAACATAGTTGGATACATTGATCACTTTGAAGAAAATGGTACAGGCTATATTGTTATGGAATACTGTCGGGGAAAAACGCTTAACAGATATATAAAAGAAGAGAAAACAGTTTCTATGGTAGCCTTCTTTCATAAAACCCTGTTTTCTTTGATGGATTCGCTGGATTTTATACATAAGAAAGGAATTATTCACAGGGACATAAAGCCCGAAAACATCCTTATCAGCAAAGAAGGGCAGCCTATACTTCTCGATTTCGGGTCCGCTGTTTATTATAAAAATCATACCAGGCATAAAATTTTTACCACTCCGGGTTTTTCACCGTTAGAGTTTTATTCGGAAAAGTCAAAATTGGGAATATATTCGGATATCTATAGTCTTGCGGCCACATTTTACTATTATCTAACTGGAAGAGTTCCGCTGGATGTGTCTGAAAGATTGATTGAAGATAGGATAGAAAATGTAAGGCATTATAATAGGGAAGTGACGCCTCTGTTGTCAAGCGTGATTATGTGGGGGCTTTCAGTAAATTACAAAAGGAGGTGCTCCTCCCTGAAACTTTTTAAAATCGCTTTTTACTTAGAATATCTCCTTTTGAAAATAAAAAAGCTATGGATGTCTAATGGTGATTCGAAACAAACGATAAATCAATCTCAATTCATGAAAAAGGATTTTTAATGGTATAAACGAAAAAAATCCAAATTATAGTTGTTTTTAAAGTTA
>NZ_BJXX01000172.1 GCF_007991215.1 Aneurinibacillus danicus | reverse complement strand
CCTATGCCGATGTGGCGGAATTGGCAGACGCGCACGACTCAAAATCGTGTTCCTTCGGGAGTGTCGGTTCGACTCCGACCATCGGTACTTACATGCGCAAAAAGCACCTCTTCTTGACATTCAAGAAGAAGTGCTTTTTCTTTTTTTGATTAAAATATATTTTTTAACATAGACTGGACCATTGGGTTTTGCAGCAACTTAGCAAGTTGCACAAAATCCACACCACCCAGCATATTATTTAATCCATTCTTTTTTTCAGCTTTTCCCTTCTGTTTTTCGCCCGGCTTCGCTGGTTTCGTTGCAACGCCATTGTTTAATCCTTTCTTGATTAGTGTTTGGACTGCGGGGTTTTGCAGCAGTTCAGCCAATCCGGCCGGATCGAATCCTCTGGCGATGTTTCCTCCTTGTGTAGGGGGAGAGGGTTTCCTTTTTATTTGTCGCCTTTTGTCCAGGATAGGAAAACGGGAAATATGACTGTCTTGATGCTGCCTGGAGGCTGCTTTTCTCGGTCTTTTTGCCAACCCCGATCACCTCCTTTTCAGGTGAATTTCATCTACTCTATACTTAATTGTATGTAACGGCAAACCCGATAGAGCCGGGACATGTACCCAGATTCGAAGAATATCTGTTATACTGAATCTGATGTGACATGGAAACGGGGGAGAAAAGTGAATACAAATACAATTAAGGCGATCGCGTTTGATGCTTACGGAACGCTTTTTGATGTCCATTCTGTCATTGAGGTATGCGATGAATTATTTCCGGGACAGGGCACTCGTCTTAGCCAGCTCTGGCGCACGAAACAATTAGAATATAGCTGGCTTCGTGCTTTAATGGGGCGGTACGTTGATTTTAGACAGATCACAGAAGAAGCACTTATCTTTGCATGCAGACAATTGGATCTTCCGCTCGATGAGGCATACCGGAAGCGACTGATGGAAGAGTACCTTATGCTGAAGCTGTATCCGGAGGTGTCTGATGTATTGCCTCGGCTTACAGCGTGGAAGCGAACGATTTTTTCAAACGGCTCGCTTGACTTCCTGCTGCCATTGGTTAAGCATACTGAACTGGAACAGCATCTCGATGATGTTATTAGCGTAGATGATGCTAAAATATATAAACCGCACCCGGCCGCGTATACCCGTGTGCTTGAAGTGTTGCAGGTAAAGCGGGAAGAAGTGGTATTTGTCTCCTCAAACGCTTGGGACGCTGCCGGTGCAAAAAGTTTTGGATTCCATGTCGCCTGGTTGAATCGGACAGGACAGACATTTGATGAACTGGGGCAACCACCTGATTTTATCATTCACAACCTGGGCGAGCTGCTGCCCATTTTGCAAAAACAGCAATAAAAGAAAGGGGCTCTACATGAAAAAACAGCAGGGAAACATACTACGCCATGAAGAGGCGAGCGCAAAGGACATCTATTTAAAACGTCCATTTAAGTATAAGCTGCTTGAGACAGTGCTTTATGTCATCGTAATGTTCGGGCTGTTGAATTTCCTGCCGCAAAACCGTACGGCGGTGTTTATTATTGCTATGGGTGCGGCCATTGTTATCGTGGGATTCTCGCCTATGATTTACAAAGCCATTCTTCATCCGACATATAAACTTTCGAGAACTCACCTTGTTATGCGGGTCGGAAAAAATGAAGAAAGCGTAGCTCTGCAGGAATTACAGCGGGACAGCGTATGGAAACCGACATATCGGGCGGGCAACAAAAAGTACAGTGTTATGGCTTCTCAGGAATTTCTAGAAGAGTTGGATAGACAGATTGCACGCGCACAGAAAAGAGGGAGATAAATCAATGACAGGGGTCGGAGAGTTTTACAGGGACGTCTGGGCGGAAATCGACCTGGATGCCATAGGAGAAAATATACGGACCTTCCGCAAACATATTCCGGCAGAGACGAAAATTATGGCGGTAGTCAAAGCGGACGGTTATGGACATGGCGCTTACCAGATAGCGCAAAAAGCGCTTGCCGAAGGTGCGGAATGGCTGGGAGTGGCGCTCCTGGACGAAGCATTGGAACTGCGCAGCCAGGGCATCACTGCTCCTATTCTTGTACTCAGTTCATTTCCTTCGCGCGGCATTGAGCCGGCCATCCGGCATGAAGTTACGATGACGGTATACCAGCAGGATATG
This sequence comes from Aneurinibacillus danicus, assembly GCF_007991215.1. GTDB lineage: Bacteria > Bacillota > Bacilli > Aneurinibacillales > Aneurinibacillaceae > Aneurinibacillus > Aneurinibacillus danicus. The sequence goes on along the minus strand of NZ_BJXX01000172.1, from coordinate 23,022 downwards.
CTTCGAGAAGTATGCCGTACGGCCGAAAAGCTTCATCAAAAGGCGCGGATTCATGTGAAAGTGGATACGGGTATGGGACGAATTGGCATACGGAAAGAGGAAGAGCTTATCTCGTTTTTTGAGCTTGCGCGTACGTGCCCATGGATCGAAATAGAGGGCATGTTCACACACTTTGCGACTGCCGATGAGGAGGACAAAACCTATACGTTAGAGCAGTATGAGATCTTTCAGCATCTCGTCGATACTCTGGCAAAGCGTGGCATTACGATACCGCTTCTCTATACCAATAACAGCGCAGCAGCGATGTTCTATCCTGAGCGAAGCCGACATATGATCCGTTTGGGAATCAGTTTATACGGACAGTATCCTTCAGGCTATGCCAAAACGACAAACATTCCGCTTGCTTCCGCCTTTCAATGGAAAGCGCGAGTAAGCCATGTAAAGCGCGTACCGGCCGGAACAAAGGTCAGCTACGGGGCAACATACGAAGCGCCTGAGGAGGCGATCATTGCTACGATTCCTGTAGGTTATGCAGACGGGTATAATCGGTTGTTGTCGAATAAAGGTTATGTACTGATTAAAGGACAGCGTGCAAAGATTGCTGGCAGAATATGCATGGACCAATTTATGGTAGATATCACGCATATTCCGAATGTGTCTGTAGGAGAAGAAGCGGTTTTGCTTGGACGCCAGGGAGGCGAAGAGATTTCCGTCGATGAAATGGCAGATTGGCTCCATACGATTAATTATGAAGTGACATGCATGGTAAGCAAGCGAGTGCCGCGGGTTTATAAGGAAAACGGTCGGATTGTTTCAGTAAACAATCGCATATTGATAAGTTCTTGTTAGGAATAAACGGTTAAAAACGCCATTCCTCCTGTTGTGACACAGGGGGAATCATGGTACAATCAATAAGAATCAAAATAGGAAGCAAAATCTTTTCTAAAAGTAGGGAAGAGAGGCAGGAATTTGCCGGTATAGCTCGAATACTAAAAAAGGGAGTCGAAATCTCCCGCTTATCAAGCCGCGCACAGTATATTTTTGTATAGGCTACGCCATACTGGTAATGTGCCTTTCGCGCGGTCTTTCAACTTGCAAAAATGTTGTATAGTGTTGGTGTTGGAGGTGCGATGGTCTTGTCTAAAATGGACACGAAGCGTATCATGATTAGCTTGCCAGATCATCTATTACAGGAAGTGGATGGATTGGTCGAAAAAGAAAAGTCAAATCGCAGTGAATTTATCCGTCAGGCAATGAGACTGTACTTGAAAGAACGTAAAAAGCGTCATATCCGCGAGACGATGCAGCGTGGGTATATGGAGATGGCAAACATCAATTTGCACATGGCTAGCGAGGCTTTTCAAGCTGAAGAAGAAGCCGACCTGACGTTGGGACGTTTAGTGAGCGGGGTGTAGTGTGTGATCGTGAAGCGTGGCGACGTATATTTTGCGGATTTATCCCCCGTTGTCGGATCGGAGCAAGGCGGAGTCCGTCCCGTGTTGGTTATACAGAATAATATCGGAAACCGCTTCAGTCCGACAGTAATCGTCGCAGCCATTACGGCACAGATACAAAAAGCTAAATTGCCTACTCATGTGGAGATCGATGCAAAAACGTATGCATTTGACCGCGATTCCGTTATTCTTCTTGAACAAATACGTACGATCGATAAACAACGACTAACGGATAAGATCACACACCTTGACGAAGAGATGATGGAACGGGTAAATGACGCTCTCCAGATTAGTTTAGGACTTATTGATTTTTAAAGATACACGAATGTAGAAGATTTGTAAGAGGCTGCTGTGAAATACGGTGGCTTTTTTTTCGTTGCACGGCAGAAAAAGTCGCGGAAGGATGTTGGCCATGGAAGTAAAGCAGATGGTTTCAGTTATCGCCGGTGAGCTGCAGATTGCACCGGGACAGGTGGAACGTACGATTGCGCTTCTCGACGAAGGGAGTACCGTTCCGTTTATCGCCCGCTATCGCAAAGAGGCAACCGGCATGCTGGATGAGAATCAGATTCGTTCCATTCAAGAACGTGTTCAATATCTACGTCAGCTAGAGGAACGAAAAAAGGAAGTCATTCGCCTGATTGCCGAACAGGAAAAGCTGACAGATGAGTTGGAAGAACAAATCCGAAGCGCTACCAGGCTACAGCAAGTGGAGGACTTATACCGGCCATTCAGACAGAAACGCAGAACGCGGGCCACAATAGCAAAAGAGAAAGGATTGGACCCGCTTGCCCAATTTATGCTGACTGCCCGCAAAGGAAATTTGTTGGAAGAAGCAGCAAAATATATTGATCCGGAAAAAGGTGTAGCATCTGTAGAAGAGGCTGTACAGGGGGCATCAGACATTGTCGCCGAGCAAGTGGCGGATGATCCGGGTGTGCGAAGCTGGGTGCGGGATTATACGATGAAGCGGGCTGTACTGTCTACGGTTAAAAAAGAAGACGAACCTTCAGGGAAAAATGTGTATGAGATGTATTACGAGTACAGTGAGCAGGTCGGCCAGATGGCACCGCACCGGATTCTTGCTGTCAATCGGGCGGAGCGCGAAGGCATCCTGCGCGTCAAACTTGAGCTCGATCCTGCACCGATTCTGCAGCATCTTGAACGCAAATGGATTCGCAGAGACAGTATTGCTGCCGAGCAGCTAAGAGCGGTACTCGAAGACAGCTATAAACGCTTGATTGCTCCTGCCGTGGAGCGGGAAGTACGGGGACTATTGACGGAAAAAGCGGAGGAGCAGGCCATTCATATTTTCTCCGAGAATCTTCGTCAATTACTGCTGCAGGCACCGTTAAAAAACCGCGTCGTCTTAGCTCTTGATCCGGCATTTCGAACAGGGTGCAAGAGTGCGGTGATTGATGAGACGGGCAAATTGCTTGAGGTGGCAGTCGTATATCCGACGCCACCGCAGAACAAGATTGCAGAGGCGAAGCGGATACTGAGTAGTTTAATTGAAAAATATGGCGTACAGATCATCGCGATCGGAAATGGAACCGCATCGCGGGAAACGGAACAGTTTGTCGTGGATATGATAAAAGAGATAAAACGAGATCTCTCTTATATCATTGTCAATGAAGCCGGTGCCAGTGTTTATTCTGCCTCGAAATTGGCCGGGGAAGAGTTTCCGGATTTAGACGTCGCGGAACGAAGCGCCGTGTCAATCGGGCGTCGCCTGCAGGACCCGCTGGCCGAATTGGTGAAAATCGATCCGAAGTCAATCGGCGTAGGCCAATATCAACACGACGTATCACAGAGCAAATTGTCGGACAGCCTTCAGTTCGTTGTCGAATCGGTGGTCAACTATGTGGGTGTTGATGTAAATACCGCTTCTCCGTCGCTTTTGCAGTATGTATCCGGCATCTCCAAGCAAGTAGCGAAGAATATCGTTGCCCGCAGAGAAGAACTGGGGAAATATACGTCACGTAGCCAGTTGAAAGAAGTGCCGCGTTTGGGCGCGAAGACATACGAACAATGTATAGGTTTCCTGCGCATCATAGACGGGGAAAATCCCCTCGATAGTACACCGATTCACCCGGAATCATATCAAAGTGTCGCCGAACTGCTAAAAGAGCTTGGCATTCGTCCGGAAGAGATTGGGAGCGAACAGTCCAGAGTAAAGTTTAAAGAAGTGAATATAAAAGAAATGGCACAAAAGCTGAATGTCGGTGAGCCGACATTGCAGGACATTGTAGCGAGCCTGCTTCGTCCGGGTCGCGATCCGCGAGAAGAATTGAACAAACCACTGCTTAAAAAAGACGTGCTCGACATCAGCGATTTGGCCAAAGGCATGGAACTGCAGGGCACGGTGCGTAATGTAGTGGACTTCGGCGCGTTTGTCGACATCGGTCTGAAAAACGATGGACTGGTTCACATCTCGCAGCTGAGCCGCCGTTTCGTTAAACATCCGCTTGACGTCGTCTCTGTCGGTGAAATTGTTACCGTATGGGTCAAAGATATTGATGAGCGGAAAGGACGGGTCGGATTGACGATGTTGGCTCCTGAAGAGTAAGGAAAGAGGGAGGAAGAGATGAGACCTGCATCTAAAAACAGGGAGGTCGAAAAGCCTCAGTTTCGATCTCCCTGTTTGTCGTTATATAAGAACCAGCAATCATTCAAGAGAAGAATTTGCCGTCGGTTTTTTGTCTGAAAAGCTTTCATTAATTGGCGCTTCAGCCATTGCGGCATCCGGATCCCTCCCGTCACGCTTTTTAATTTTACTATATGTGAGGGAGTACCGGTTGTTACTCGTATTCGCCTTCTTCCATCAAGTATTCGAGCTGCGCATGCAGAGCGCGGATTTCGGTGAGAAGGGCGATGAGCGGGTAATTTTCTTCTTGAAGAGAAACGAAGCTTTTTTCCAAATCAGCCAGATAATCAATCCCTTGTATGATGTGGACATTCTCCGCATGCAGCTCAAGCTCGCTGCATTCAGCAAGAACTTCCGGCAATTCCGGGCGATTTTGGACAGTCAATTTGCCGATTTCTTTATGAAGCCGACGCAGCAGCGCAACGAGCTGATACATGTAGCCATCAGGCATAGCGACGAATTGCAGATTCTTTTTTGTCGATAAAATACAGTAACGCATCACATGGCTCCCCCTTGTTTCGTATGTACGTTCACAAGTGTAGCGCATGTTGGAGATGCACGCAAGAATGGAGGCGAGGAGATGGAGAGCTTAACCGAGGGACAACTGCAGCAGCTTGTCGAGCGGGTTTCCACCGACTTTTTCCAACGTCCGTTTACGCACCGCGCGTATTTCAATCCGCGGCTTAGGACGACGGGTGGTCGCTACGTGCTGGGGACACATAACATCGAAATTAACCCTAAACATTACCATTTGTTTGGTATAGAAGAGCTGGTGGGAATTATCAAACATGAGCTTTGCCATTATCATTTGCATCTCGCTGGACGCGGATATAAGCATAAAGATAGCGATTTTAAGCAACTGTTAAAACAAGTGGGCGGCAGTCGATACTGCCAATCGGTAGCGCCGCGCAAACGGCAGGAATACCGGTATGAACTGGTCTGTCAGGATTGCGGCATGCGCTATCTGCGCAGGCGGCATGTAAATACCCGCAAGTATGTCTGCGGCAAGTGCAGGGGTCGCCTGCACTTGCGGGAATTGGAGGAGACGTATGACGGAAAAACGGCGCGATGAATTTGGGCTTATTTCCTACCTGACCAGAAGGCATCCCACACCGCTGCCGCTTGCAAAGCGAATCGAGGTCGGCAATGGAGATGACGCCGCTGTGGTCGCAGGCCGCAGCGGATATAATTGGATTGTTTGCTGCGATGCGATGGTCGAAGACGTGCACTTTAAGCGTCAGACGATGCTTCCGCACGATATCGGACATAAAGCGCTGGCGTCCAATATCAGCGATGTGGCGGCGATGGGTGGCATTCCATTGTTTTATCTTGTATCCTTGGGGCTGCCTCGTACATGGAATGAAGAGGAAGTAGCCGGGATATATGACGGCATGGCTGAGCTGGCTTCCCAGCACAATATGGCTTTAATCGGAGGCGATACGGTGGCGGTGCCTGGGCCGTTGACCCTTACGGTTACTGTACTCGGTGAGGTAGAGCACGGTTTAGCTCTGCGCCGTAGCAGCGCTCGTCCCGGAGATTCTATATTTGTGACCGGTACGGTAGGAGATTCGGCCGGCGGGCTTCATATTTTACTTCAGGAACGCTGGGGAGTCGCCAATATTCCGGACGAATGGTCAGCGCTTGCCGCATGCCACCGCCAACCGGAGCCGCATGTACAGGCAGGACGTATCCTGGCGGAGAGCGGGCAGCGCATTGCGCTGAACGATATCAGTGACGGATTGGCGAGCGAAGCGTGGGAGATTGCCGAAGCAAGCGGGGTGCAGATTGTACTTAATGAAGCAGAAATTCCACTGAGTGACGAGCTTATTCGTTATGCTAAGACAAGCGGGAAAGATGCTTTAGAGTGGGCTTTTTACGGGGGAGAAGACTACCGGCTTGTCGGCAGTATTGCCGGAGAGCATAAAGAAGAGATAAGCCGGGCGTTTGCGGCTGAGAATTTATCCTTATACTGGATTGGACGGGTAGAAGCAGGCAAGGCCGGCGTTCTGCTGAAGCGGAGTAACGGTGAGGTCACGCTGCTTCCGAAAAAAGGGTATAATCATTTTAGTGAGGAAAAGTAAGTTCGCGTAGGAAGTGATGAAGATGGCAGACGGACAGATGTATGTGTTTCATACTCGTTCTGTGGAAGAGACACAGGCGTTGGCGGAGAAAATCGGACGCCTGACGGAGCCGGGGGACGTGTTTACGTTGTCGGGTGATCTGGGTGCAGGCAAGACCAGTTTTACACAGGGGCTGGCGCGTGGCATGGGTGTAAATGGTGTGGTTAACAGTCCGACATTTACAATTATTAAAGAATACATGGGGCGTCTCCCCCTTTTCCATATGGATGTTTACCGCGTGGAAGACGAGCTGGAAGACCTGGGGTTTGACGAATATTTTTACGGGGACGGCGTGACGGTAGTGGAGTGGCCGCAGATGATTGCCGAGCAGCTTCCGGCCGAGCGCTGTGAAATCGTAATTACACGGGGAGAAGGCGACGAGCGGACGCTTAAGTTTACGGCGCATGGCAGACGATATGAAACATTGTGTGAGGCGATAAAGCATGACCATTCTGGCAATTGATACTTCAAACTTCAGCCTGGGCGTCGCGGTTTGCACAGAAGACAAGGTGCTCGGCGAGTTTTCAACCAACTTAAAAAAGAATCATAGTATCCGGCTCATGCCTATGGTTAGTCAACTGCTGGATGAGGTGGAGGTCGATCCGACGGAGCTTGCGGCGGTTGCGGTAGCCCGCGGTCCAGGTTCTTATACTGGAGTCCGCATTGGCGTCGCTACAGCGAAAAGCATGGCCTGGTCGCTCAATATTCCGCTGCTAGGCATCTCCAGTCTGGAAGTGCTGGCCTGGAATGCCGCTTATTTTCCGGGACGGATTGTCCCTCTATTTGATGCGCGCCGTGGACAGGTATATACTGGTGTATACCGGGCAATGCCGGAAGGAGGCGTGTACCTCGCTGAGGCTGAACGAATCGTTTTGTTAAAGCAGGCGCTTGAGGAATGGAGAGAGGCTGATGACCAGGAGCCGATTTTGTTCCTTGGCGATGATATCACGATTCATCGAGAAACCATTACAGAAATAATGGGAGATCAGGCGGTGTTTGCTCCTATGTCTTATCGGATTCCGCGTGCAGCCCATCTGGCCGCTGCCGGATGGAAAGCGTTAAAAGAAGAGCGCATTGAAGATACAGAAACCTTTATCCCTGTCTATCTCCAGATGGCGGAGGCGGAAGCGAAATGGCTCGCCAGCCAGAAGAAATAGAGGAGGCGATACGATGACAGAAGAGTTCACGATTCGCCGTATGGAGATGAGAGACCTTGACGAGATAGAGGAAGTGGAACGACTTTCGTTTTCGACGCCATGGTCGCGCGATTCGTTTATCAATGAATTGAAGAAAAATGTGTTTGCGCGGTATTTTATAGTGGAGAAAGAGCACCGTGTCATCGGGTATGGTGGAATGTGGCTTGTGCTGGATGAAGCCCATATTACGAATATTGCTATCCATCCTGATTATCGCGGGCGCTATCTCGGAGAACGGTTGATGCATCGGTTGATGAGTTTCGCTGCCGAATCAGGGGCTGCGGCTATGACATTGGAAGTGCGACGCAGCAATGAAGCGGCGAAAAAATTGTACAGGAAACTGGGATTTGTGGAAGAAGGCGTACGTCCCGGCTATTATACCGACAACGGGGAAGACGCTATTATAATGTGGGTGAGACTGGATGATGAACAAGTGGAAGCAGAAAGCTTATAAACGGAGGGAAGAGGCGCTCGCCCAGAGAAGGCCGATTCGTATTCTCGGCATTGAGACGAGCTGTGATGAGACGTCGGCTGCCGTTATCGAAGACGGAACTGTGATTCGTTCGAATGTGATTTCCTCACAAATCGAAAGCCATAAACGTTTCGGAGGTGTCGTGCCGGAAGTTGCATCAAGGCATCATGTGGAAAACATCACGGTTATTATCGAGCAAGCGCTCCGGGAAGCCGAATCCACCTTCGATGACATCGACGCCATTGCGGTAACGTATGGGCCTGGATTGGTGGGCGCGCTGCTTGTAGGAGTGGCCGCCGCCAAAGCCATTTCATTCGCACGCGGCATTCCGCTGGTTGGCGTCCATCATATTGCCGGTCATATTTATGCAAATCGGTTTGTGAAAGAAATGAAATTCCCGCTTCTGGCGCTGGTGGTCTCCGGTGGCCATACGGAATTGGTGTATATGAAAGAGCACGGGTCATACGAAATTATCGGACAGACAAGAGATGACGCGGTTGGCGAAGCGTATGACAAAGTAGCGCGCTCACTTGGCCTTCCGTATCCGGGTGGCCCGCATATTGATCGGCTAGCACACGAAGGAGAGCCAAATGTTCCGCTGCCGCGCGCCTGGCTCGAGGGCACATATGATTTCAGCTTTAGCGGACTGAAATCGGCAGTGCTGAATACATTGCACAACGCGGCACAGCGTGGAGAAAGTATTGAGCCGGAAAACCTGGCAGCCAGTTTTCAGGAATCAGTCGTGGAAGTGCTTGTGGATAAGTCGTTTAAATTAATAAAAGAACGCCCGGTAAAGCAGCTGTTGTTGGCGGGGGGCGTAGCAGCCAACAAAGGATTGCGCACCGCTCTGACCGAGCGGGCGAAACAGGAAGGCATCGAGCTGATTATTCCTCCGTTATCGCTATGCACGGATAATGCCGCGATGATTGCAGGAGCAGGCTATATCGAATATAAAAAAGGCAACCTGGCGGACATGTCGCTGAACGGCATTCCCGGTTTGCCGCTGGCATAAAAGGGCAACCCTATAAACGGGTTGCTTTTTTTGTTGGGAAAAATCTTATCTTGTCAAATTCTGTGGACAGATGCTGAATAACATGCTGAATAACATTATCCACAAATCTGTGGATAATGTGGATAAAATAGTGGATAACCTAATATATCAATATTTTTCATAATGGTGAAAGTGTGAATAACGGTGTGGGTATGTGGGGAAAGGAGAGTGATAGATTGAGAAAAATGACGATTTTTGTCGTAGGAATTTGCAGTGTTTTTCTGACCGTTTTTTTCTCTTTTACCACAAGTATTCTTTCGCAAAACCGTCCTACCGTTATCATGCTGCTCGTTCCGGAGCTAACCCGCCAGGACATCCGTGCCCTTTATCAGAATGCTGCGTTTTCTTTTCTCAATCAGGCAGCAATCGGTGAGATGAATATGCGAACCGCTGTTTCTCTAAGGGATATCCACAGTGTTCTGACACTGGGAACCGGTACCCGCGCTGCCGGATCCGAATGGGGCCGGAATGCATACGGGCTCAGTGAAAAGCGAACGACAGGGCTTGCGATGTATCGTCAGTATATGGGAGAGGTGCCGGCAATGGTGCGGAACGGAACCATTCTCTTTCCGTATGCTTCTGTCCTGGCGGAGAATAACAAGCAGAAAAATACGGGAGCTATCCCTGGTCTACTAGGAGAAACCTTAAAGAAGCACGGAATTAGACGAGCTGTTATCGGCAATAGCGATATGTCAGGAAAAGTAAGCAGGTTATCTGTACTGTTGACTATGGATCGCAGAGGGGTGACACCGCAGGGGTGGATAGGGGAAGAGACACTTATCCACAGCCCGTTTTTTCCGGGCGGGAAGAAAACGGATTATTCGTTCCTGGCGTATCATGTTCGGCAATGGCAAAAAAGAGGCACAGGTTTTATCGCAGTAGAGCTTGGTGATCTCGTTCGGTTGGCCCGGTATCAGAGCGTTATAAGCACACAGAGATATCTGCAACTGCGGCAGCAGGTGATGGAGGAAATTGCGAAGTTTACGGAAACGCTGACGAAAGAGAGGACACAGGGTCAAAAGATTGTACTCCTATCTGCATCGCTTCCAGACAGCGAAATCGCCGAAAAAAAGCGAATGGCACCCGTCTTGCTCTGGGAAGACGGTAGAGGCGGCGGTATACTAACCTCTGGAACTACCCGACAGCCGGGGCTTGCGGCCAATATTGATATGGCACCGACCATTCTTACCTGGTTTGGAATACAGCCTCCGATAGAGATGAAAGGAATGCCGCTTAGAACAGAACGAGAGATTGGGCATGATGAATTCTGGAAGAAGGCTGAGAGGATAGATCATATTTACGCTACACGTCCTGCGGTGCTGTATCCATATGTCGGCATGACAATAACCGTGCTTGTCCTCTCTTCGGTGTTATTGTTTTCCTTTGACAGATGGAAAAGCACAAAAGAAAAAGCACTCCGCATTCTCTCGTATCTACTGCCGTTTGTGTTGCTTGTTCCGTTTTTGCTGCTTCTTTTGCCTGTGGTTCCCGGCCTGCCCTCGCCTTTTCTTGTGGTACTGCTGGTAAGCGGTGTTGGCTTGGGACTCGCCCATTTACTGCAAAGATTATCTTTTGCTGCGTGTTATTTCTGGATTGGAATTATAAATTGGGTCCCGCTCCTGCTGGACGGGTTTACGGGCGGGGAACTTATCTGTGGCTCCTATCTTGGATATGACCCGGTTATCGGTGCTCGCTACTATGGCATTGGTAATGAGTATATGGGAGTTCTGCTTGGTGCTTCCATACTAAGTATAGCAATGGCGGGTGAGATGCAAAGAAGGCATGCCCGTCGGCTGGTTCTTACGCTCATGGTTCTGATAGTAGGACTCGTCGTTTTCTATATGGCATGGCCGGAAGGAGGCAGTAAAGCAGGAGGAATCCTCGTATTCCTGGCCGCATTGGTATATGGCATCCCGGCTTTCTCCGGATTTGCCTGGCGAAAGCGGTATGTAGCGGCTTTGTTGGGAATCGGAATGGCAGCCGCCTGTTTGCTCTTTGTGCTGAACTACCAGGCATCGGGGGCGGAGCAATCGCATATCGGCCGGGCGGTCGGTGAGCTTGCGCGAGGCAACTGGCAAGAGATTGGTCGAATTATTGAACGGAAGCTGACGATGAACTGGCGTTTGATTCTGGCTTCCATATGGAGCAAGCTATTTATCGCAAGCTTTGTAGTGAGTCTGTTGCTGATTTATTACCAGAGCGAAAGAGTGGGGCGGATAAAGCGCCAGTATCCCTGGTTTACCACCGGAATGAAAACCATCTCATTTGGCTCGTTCGTAGCGCTCCTGGTGAACGATTCAGGTATTATCGCCGCTGCTTTGGCGATGCTGTATGCGCTGGTTCCGATACTGTATAGGTTGCTCTGGAACGGCGAGGCGAGCAAAGAATATACACAGCATGCGCCTATATAGATAACCTTTGATGTTTCGACATGTGTAGGGTGACAAGAGGTATGAAGTAGGGAAAAGTAGAAGTTGGATGCCCTATGCCTAAGCGAAGCTGCTTTTGTTTTTCCAACCTCTCTTTTCCTTCTTTATTTTCATCTAATGACTTGTGGCTGGTAAGCCATAGAGATTTCATATGACTATTCCTGCAGTTCTGTCCACTCTTCCAGGCAGGTTTCCAACTCCGCTTTTTTAGCCTCCAGTTCTTCGTTAAGCGCCAGCGCTTGTTCGTGGTTCTGGAATACTTCCGGCTTGCAGAGTTCTTCTTCCAGGGAAGCGATCGTCTCTTCCAGTTGTTCAATCATTCCTTCAAGTTCCTCAATGCGCCGCTGCCGCTGCCGCTCGGCTCTTTTGGCTTCTTTATCCTGACGGAACTTCTCTTTACCTGAAGCGGCGGACTCGACTTTTGCCTCTTGTGCTTCGGTCTGTATTGCCGGAGCCAGAGCGGGTGATTGTAGCTCTTTAAGTTCTTCTTTTTTCTCTATATAGTAATCATAGTTGCCCAGGTAAGAAATAACTCCGTTCGGTGTCATCTCAAGTACGCGGGTGGCGATTTTATTCAGGAAGTAGCGGTCGTGCGAGACGAACAGGATGGTTCCCGGATAGTCTTCCAGCGCTTCTTCGAGAATTTCCTTGCTGAACAGATCAAGATGGTTGGTCGGCTCATCCAAAATCAGCAGATTCGCTTTTTGCAGCATGAGCTTGGCCAATGAGACACGCGCTCGCTCACCGCCGCTTAATTCGCCGATTTTCTTTAGCACGTCGTCACCGCTGAACAGAAAGTTGCCTAATATGGTGCGTACATCTTTTTCCTGCATGGTCGGATACTCATCCCAGAGCTCATGCAGTACCTGTTTGACCGGGTTCAGATTCTCCTGCTCCTGATCGTAGAAACCGAGCATCACATTACTGCCATAGAAAATGGTGCCGGAGAGCGGAGCCATTTTCTTGACAATCGTTTTAAGCAAGGTGGATTTGCCGAGACCATTCGGACCAAGCAGCGCTACGCGCTCTCCGCGGGTAATCTCAAACGACAGATGTCGGGCGAGAGGGGCGTCTTCGTACCCGATGCTCACATCTTTAAGCGTTAGCACCTGATTTCCACTTACCTTTTCGATATCGAAAGAAAACTGCGCTTTTTTTAAATCGCCCACTGGTTTATCAAGTGTTTCCATCCGTTCTAACATTTTACGGCGGCTCTGTGCGCGTTTTGTGGTGGAGGCACGGGCGATATTGCGCTGTACGAATTCTTCGATGCGGGAGATTTCCGCCTGCTGTTTCTCATACTGTCTGATCTGCTGCTGCACCCGTTCTCCCTTCTGAATGAGATAGTCCGTATAGTTGCCGACATAGCGTGTAACATGCGTTCGTTCTAGCTCATAGATAATATTGACGAGCGAGTCGAGAAAGAAACGGTCATGGGAGACGACCAGCAGGGCGCCCGGATAATTCAACAGATATTTCTCCAGCCACCCGAGCGTCTCGATATCTAGATAGTTGGTCGGCTCATCGAGAATCAGCACATCCGGCTCCATAAGCAGCAGCCGGGCCAGCGCAAGACGGGTCTTCTGCCCACCGCTAAGCTGATTGATCGGCGTATCGTAATCCTCGGGAAAGAAACGCATACCATGCAGGATAGAACGGGTGGTAGCTTCATATTGATAGCCGCCTTCCAGCTTAAATTGGTCCACGAGATGAGAATACGTATTCAGCAATTTTTCATGCTGTATCCCGTCGGCGATAATATCCGGGTCGGCAATTTGCCGCTCGATCCGGCGCAGCTCTTTCTCCCGTTCCTTGAAGTGCTCAAACACGGTCATCATCTCTTCCCAGATTGTCCGCTCCGTATCCAGGCCGCTGTCCTGTGCCAGATAGCCGAGCGTCGTATCTTTTGCCTTTTGAATTTCGCCTTCGTCAGGCAGCATCTGACCGGTGATAATCTTCAGCAAGGTGGATTTACCTGCACCGTTTACTCCGACTAGGGCCACCCGCTCTCTGGATTGCAGTACCATATTCACATTGGAAAGCACCGGATTGGCGCTGAATGATTTGCTTATATTTAATGTCTGAAGTAAGATCATGATTTGTTCACCCCTATTTTTGTCCACTCCTAGTGTATCTCAAAATACATAGGCGAGAAAGCGGAGGAAGGGAGAAAAGCATGGACATAAAAGATCGGAAAGAGGATAAGCGGCAGCTGCGCCGTCAAATTCTTAGACAAAGAGCAGAAATGAGCGAACAGGAACGTATGTGGCGTTCGCGGAAGATCGTAGAGCGTTTGCTTGCTGTGCCGGAAGTTTGGAATGCGCAGCGTCTGTTTACGTTCCTTTCGTTTGGGGATGAAGTGTGTCTGGACACTTTTGTCAATGCATGTTGCAAGGCGGGCAAGGATGTGTATGTACCGAAAACCTATCCGGAAGAGAAACGCATGGTTCCGTATCGTTTCAGCGGATGGAATACATTGACAAGAGGCGTATACGGCATTCGTGAGCCTGATGAGGCTGAATGCGAGCCGTGGCTGGGTGAGCCGTTCGACGTCATTATTGTTCCGGGCGTCGCGTTTACGAAGCGGGGGGAGCGTCTTGGATACGGAGGAGGCTTTTACGATCGCTTTTTCACAGATCTTGGAAGTCTGCCGCCTCTTTTTGCGGTGTGCTATGAGATGCAGATGGTCCCATCGCTGCCCGTCGAAGAACATGACCACAGGATAGATCGGATTATTACTGAATGCAGGTCCATTGTTTGTTCATGATTTTGCCACTGTCTCGATGTGTAAAAATCGACACAACAGGGACAGGTTATAGTACAATAAAATTAGGTTTTTTATTGAATTTTTTAGTGAATAACGGAGGGTTACCTGAATGTGGAAAATTGGGGTCGTCACTTCAAGCAACTCGGTGTATTGCAGAGAGCGGGAGAATGACTGTTTTCCGAAGCTGGAGGCGCTGCTGAAGCATAATTTTGACGCAGAAGTTGCGCATCATCGTCTGTCGCCTGATAATATAGAGATGCTGAAAGAGAATATGATCGAGCTTATCGACCGGGAGAAAGTGGATTTGCTGATTACGATTGGCGGTACGGGACTGAGTCCGGAAGACGTAACACCGGAAGCAACAGAGCTGGTTATTGATCGTCATGTTCCGGGTCTCGCGGAAGAGATGCGTCGCTGTGCCATGCAGCATTCACGCAAGGTGTTGCTTACGCGTGCGATCGTAGGGACGCGCGGGAATGCTCTGATTATTAATCTACCGGGAAGCCTTCCGGGAATGGAATGGTGTTTCCTGGCGATTGCGGACCAGATTTCCTCAGCCCTGGCCATCATTCAAGGAACGAACGAAAACGTAAATACCTGAAAAAAGCTGTCTGTTTAAGAGAGGATTTGAACAGCACATGAGCACTCAAGATCGAGAAATGCGGCTTGTGGAGCACCTGGGAGAGCTGCGGCGCCGCCTGATCTGGATTGCGGTGATTTTTATCATCGCGTTTATCGTCGGTTTTTCGTATGCGCAGCCTATCGTTCACTATTTCCAGAAGGATGCGGGCATTCAATGGCATGTATTCGGGATTGCCGACGGTCTGCGTGTATACATGCAGTTCTCGTTTGTCATTGCGCTTGTTATCACGCTGCCGTTCATATTGTACCATCTCTGGCGCTTTATCTCTCCGGGACTTCGTCCACATGAGCGGAGAGCGGCCGGCGTGTTTATTGCTCCGGCATTTTTGCTGTTTTTAGCCGGACTTGCCGTCGGGTACTATCTCGTATTTCCGATGATCATTACTTTCATGATTAAGTTTTCAGGCTCGTTAGGGGCTGAAGAAACATTCGGATTGGCACAATATTTCGGGTTTATGTTCAATATTATCATTCCGCTGGCGCTGCTGTTCGAGCTTCCTATCATCGTCATGTTTCTGACGAGGCTGCGCATCTTGAATCCGATGCGTATGCAGAAGATGCGGGGATACTCATACCTGGCGCTTGTCATTGTAGCGTCGTTGATTTCGCCGCCTGATTTCGTAAGTCATTTAAGCGTATTTTTGCCTCTGGTGATTTTATATGAGATTAGCGTGCTGATTTCCCGTGTAATTTACCGCAAGCAGTTGAAAGAAGATGCGGAGTGGGAGAAGGAATTTTACGGCGATAAAAAAGAAGAGGATGCCGTCCTAAGGATTGAGAGAGAGTAAATAGTAAAGAAACAAAAAGGGATAAGAGAGCCGACCCTCCGGCTCTTTTTTTGTGGGAACTATTAGAAAGAAGGAGGGAGTTAGAGTAGAGGGAAAAGGCATTCGCCTTTTTTATGGTATAGGAAAGTATATTTCGCTTTACAGTGATAAAGCAAAATATACTTTCCCTCCATTAGTAAGCGAGAAAAAACTCGCGAGGTGTGTGCGCGGCACAAAGCGGCTGTTTGGCTTCTTTGAGGAAAAAGGACGAGCGGCAACGCCCGCGAGTTTTTCTCAACTTTGTACGCCAACTTTCAAATTTCTAACTTTCTTACCTCTGAGTTTGGAATATCTCTTGGCTAAGGAATATTCCAAGCTGAAAATGTTCAGAATGAGAAAGGAAATTTTTTTGCAGTCCAGGACTTGCAAAACAGAAATAAAGTATATATTATAATAATTGTGTTAGCACTCGATGAGGTTGAGTGCTAACAAGATACTTAACAGGGAGGTTGTTTTCAGTGTTAAAGCCATTGGGTGATCGTGTGATTATCGAACCTATCGCAAAAGAAGAAACAACTGCTAGCGGAATCGTACTTCCGGAAACGGCAAAAGAAAAGCCGCAAGAAGGTAAAGTCGTTGCTGTAGGAAGCGGACGCATCGAGAATGGCGAGCGTATCGCATTGGAAGTTCAAGAAGGTAACCGCGTTATCTACTCCAAATACGCTGGCACAGAAGTGAAATTCGGCGATAAAGAACTGCTGATCATGCGTGAAAGCGACATTCTCGCGATTGTTGACTAATCACTGAGAACGGCAATTTATTATCTGACTTTTCACCGTGCAGGTAACGTATAGAAAACGAATACTACATAATCAGGAGGGCGAACAGAATGGCTAAAGAGATTCGTTTTAGCGAAGAAGCACGCCGCGCCATGCTCCGCGGTGTTGACACGCTTGCAGATGCAGTAAAAGTTACGCTTGGACCTAAAGGTCGCAATGTTGTACTTGAGAAGAAATTCGGTTCTCCGTTAATCACAAACGATGGTGTAACCATTGCGAAGGAAATCGAACTTGAAGATCCGTTCGAAAATATGGGTGCACAACTGGTTAAAGAAGTTGCAACCAAAACAAACGATGTAGCGGGTGACGGTACGACAACGGCTACGGTTCTGGCTCAAGCGATGATTCGCGAAGGTCTGAAGAACGTAACAGCCGGTGCAAATCCGATGGTAATCCGCAGAGGTATCGAAAAAGCGGTTCGTACTGCGGTAGAAGAATTGCATGCAATTTCTAAGCCGATCGAAGGCAAAGAATCCATCGCACAAGTAGCAGCAATCTCTGCAGCTGACAATGAAATCGGCCAACTGATTGCTGAAGCAATGGAAAAAGTGGGTAAAGACGGCGTTATCACGGTAGAAGAATCCAAAGGTTTCACAACGGAGCTTGACGTTGTAGAAGGTATGCAATTCGACCGTGGATACGCTTCTCCGTACATGATTACAGACACTGACAAGATGGAAGCGGTACTCGAGAATCCGTACATCTTGATTACTGACAAGAAAGTCTCCAGCATTCAGGAAATCCTGCCTGTGCTCGAGAAAGTTGTACAACAAGGCAAGCCGCTTCTTATCATCGCTGAAGATGTAGAAGGCGAAGCGCTGGCTACGCTGGTTGTAAACAAACTGCGCGGCACATTCACTGCGGTTGCGGTAAAAGCTCCGGGATTTGGTGATCGTCGTAAAGCAATGCTCGAAGACATCGCTGCATTGACTGGCGGTCAGGTTATCACAGAAGACCTCGGTCTGGATCTGAAATCTGCTTCCCTGCAACAGCTTGGTCAAGCAGGTAAAGTGGTTGTAACAAAAGAAAACACAACGATCGTAGAAGGTGCTGGCGACAAAGCAAACATCGACGCTCGCATAAACCAAATCCGCGCTGCAATTGAAACAACGACTTCCGAGTTCGACAAAGAAAAACTGCAAGAACGTCTGGCTAAACTGGCTGGCGGTGTTGCGGTTATCAAAGTCGGTGCAGCTACTGAAACTGAGCTGAAAGAGAAGAAGCTCCGCATCGAAGACGCACTGAACGCAACGCGTGCTGCTGTTGAAGAAGGTATCGTAGCCGGTGGTGGTACCGCGCTTGTATCCATCTATAACAAAGTGGCAGAAGTTCAAGCAGAAGGCGATGAAGCGACAGGTGTCCGCATTATCCTGCGTGCACTGGAAGAGCCGGTACGCCAAATCGCTGCAAATGCGGGTCTTGAAGGCTCTGTTATCGTTGAGCGCCTGAAAAACGAGAAAGTGGGCATTGGCTTCAACGCAGCGACTGCTCAATGGGTGAACATGATCGAAGCAGGTATCGTTGACCCGGCGAAAGTAACTCGTTCTGCGTTGCAAAACGCCGCATCCGTTGCGGCTATGTTCCTGACAACCGAAGCGGTTGTAGCTGACAAGCCGGAGCCGGAAAAAGGCGGCGGCATGCCTGACATGGGCGGAATGGGCGGCATGGGAATGATGTAATCCCTGTCCCCTGGGAATAAACCTCTCCGAGTGAATCGGGGAGGTTTTTTATGGTATAGGAAAGTATATTTTGCTTTACAGTGATAAAGCAAAATATACTTTCCCTCCATTAGTAAGTGAAAAAAAACTCGCGAGGTGTGTGCGCGGCACAAAGCGGCTGTTTGGCTTCTTTGAGGAAAAAGGACGAGCGGCGCGGCACCGCCCGCGAGTTTTTCTCATTTCAGATTTTTCTTAACAATACTCTGGCTTTAAAAGAATGTTTAGGAATAAACTGGATTTTACGATAAGAAAACACGAACATTAAAGCTGAAAATGTATGGAACTTTCATATTTTAGTCCTTGACTTTTCCTATGCCTCTGGTAAACTAATCTCGTCATAATCGATAAATACATTCAAACGACCTCATATAATATCAGGAATATGGCCTGAGAGTTTCTACCGAATCACCGTAAATGATTCGACTATGGGGACAGACGCCTATGCCGGGTTTCTGCCTCTGTATCCATATAGAGACATGCCCGGTTTTTTGCTTTTTTATAGGAAAGAATAAACCATGCTAAGATGAGAAATGTGCTGAACGCCTCTTAGCGCAACAAGTTACACAGAGGGGGATTTTACGAAGATGGACAAGCCGAAAGAGCTAGTCGTCGTCCTCGATTTCGGAGGACAATACAACCAGTTGATTGCACGCCGCATTCGCGACCTTGGCGTGTTCAGCGAATTGATGCCGTATAACACTCCGGTGGAAGAGCTGGAGAAGCTGAATCCGAAAGGAATCATTTTCTCTGGCGGTCCGGCTAGCGTATATGTAGAAGGGGCACCCCAGTGCGATACGCGTATCTACGATATGGGCGTACCTATTCTCGGCATCTGCTATGGTATGCAGCTCATGTCTCATAATCTGAAAGGAAAAGTAGAGCGCGCAGGCGTACGCGAATATGGGCGCTCTGACATTACCATCCACAATGAGACCCCGTTCTTTAAAGGCCTGGACAAAGTGGAAACCGTTTGGATGAGCCATACAGACAAAGTCATTGAAGTCCCGGAAGGCTTCCGGATTGACGCTAGCAACGAAGCGTGCCCGGTGGCGGCTATCAGCCATCCGGAGAAGAATTTCTACGGCGTACAATTCCACCCGGAAGTGCGTCACTCCGTACGCGGCAATGAGATGCTGAAGAACTTCCTGTTCGAAATATGCGGCTGTGAGGGAAACTGGTCGATGGAGAACTACATCGACATGATGGTGGATGAAATCCGTGAGAAGGTCGGCAACAAAAAAGTGCTGTGCGCTCTTAGTGGTGGTGTGGATTCTTCTGTAGTAGCTGTGCTTATCCATAAAGCGATCGGCGATCAACTGACCTGCATGTTCGTCGACCATGGCCTGCTGCGCAAAGGTGAAGCGGAAAGCGTAATGGAGACTTTCGCAGAGAAGTTCCACATGAACGTGATTAAGATCGACGCACGCGAGCGTTTCTTAAATAAATTAAAAGGCGTCTCCGATCCGGAGAAAAAGCGCAAAATTATCGGCAACGAGTTCATTTACGTGTTCGAGGAAGAAGCTGGCAAGCTGACGGACATGGACTTCCTTGCGCAAGGTACGCTGTATACCGACATTATCGAGAGCGGTACGGCAACGGCGCAAACGATTAAGTCGCACCACAATGTGGGCGGTCTGCCGGAAGAAATGAAGCTTGATCTAATCGAGCCGCTGAATAAGCTGTTTAAAGACGAGGTACGCAAAGTGGGCGAGGAGCTTGGCATGCCACATGAAATCGTATGGCGTCAACCGTTCCCGGGTCCGGGCCTCGGCATTCGGGTGTTGGGCGAAGTAACGGAAGAGAAGCTTGAAATCGTACGCGAATCCGATTTTATTCTGCGCGATGAAATCAAGAAAGCGGGCCTAGAGCGCGAAATCTGGCAATACTTCACCGTTCTGCCGGATGTGCGTAGCGTAGGTGTAATGGGAGATGGCCGTACGTACGATTACACGATCGGTATCCGCGCCGTAACTTCTATCGACGGCATGACCGCTGACTGGGCGCGCATCCCTTATGATGTATTGGAGAAGATTTCCGTTCGTATTGTAAATGAAGTTCCACATGTCAACCGCGTGGTGTATGACATTACATCCAAACCGCCGGCAACTATCGAGTGGGAATAATCGTGTAAAAAACGATAAGGAAAAGGGTGAAAAAGGAAGATGGAGAAATTCTTCAGGTTGCGAGAAAATAACACGAATGTGCGGACGGAAATCATCGCCGGCCTGACTACATTCATTACAATGGCGTATATTCTGATTGTTAACCCGCTCACTTTGACGGCCGGAGGGGCTACGGGCATGGATTTCAATGCTGTGTTCGTGGCCACCGCGCTTGGCGCGGGACTGGTCACCATCATGATGGGACTGTTCGTAAACTATCCGATCGCGCTGGCGCCGGGAATGGGATTGAACGCGTATTTCGCTGCTGTCGTTATGAGCTCTGGCGGAGCGATTACATGGCAGATTGCGCTGGCTTCCGTATTCATCTCAGGTATTATCTTTTTCATTCTAACGATTACAAAAGTCCGGCAAATGCTGCTTGATGCGGTTCCGGATTCGTTGCGGGCAGCGATTACGGTAGGGATCGGTCTGTTCATCACTGTTATCGGGTTTAAAACGAGCGGTTTGTTAACAGGCTTCTACATTGGTCAGAACCCGGCGAAACCATTTACGGAGTTGGGTGCAAACGACTGGCTGCTGCAGCTCGGCAATTTTGTGGAGCACAGGGCAATCCTGCTGACGCTTATCGGTCTTCTTGTCACGGGCGTGTTGATGGTTATGCGTGTACAAGCAGCCATTCTTCTTGGTATTATTATAACAACGATTATCGGCATTCCGATGGGTGTAACGAATGTATCTTCTCTGCAGGATGCGCAATGGGTGCCTAGCTTCAGCAATCTGGCCATCGGTCAGCTTGATTTCGCCGGCGCATTAAATGCCGGCCTGCTGACGATTGTATTTACCTTCACATTTGTAGAACTGTTTGATACGTTTGGTACGTTAACGGGAACGGCTGCAAAAGCCGGTTTGCTTGATAAGCCGGATGCGAAGAAGCGTATCGGTCAGGCGATGCTGGTAGATGCAGGCGGCGTTAGTCTTGGCGCGCTGCTCGGCACAAGTACGATTACGGCCTATGTAGAAAGTGCGGCCGGTGTAGGACAGGGTGGACGTACCGGTTTGACTTCGGTGACGACCGGCATCCTGTTTATTCTTGCGCTGTTCTTAGCTCCGCTGGCATTGATTGTTCCGGCACAGGCGACAGCGCCTGCGCTGATTATCGTCGGTGTCCTGATGATGGGGGCGGTGCGCGGCATCGAATGGGATAACATGGTGTATGCCATTCCTGCATTCTTTACGATTATTTTTATGCCGTTTACTTATTCCATTGCTAACGGTATTTCTTTCGGTATCGTATTTTACGTAATCCTGGCAACGGCAAATAACCTCGCCGGAGGCAAGAACAAAGTTCACTGGCTTATGTGGGTTCTTGCGATTCTGATTGTTGCAAGATTTTTATTCATCGACGTCAATGCATAAATGTTTGCGAAAAGCGGAGGAAAGACGAGAGTCTTCCTCCGCTTTTTGTTTTTATTTAAACATGTCCTGTCACGATTCCTTGCGATTTTTTTGAAAAATCGGATAAGAATGCTGTTATAATTTGTATAGAGAGCATAGAACGAGCAATGCTTAGAATTATAGAAAAAAGAACGGGGAGAGCTATGAGAAAAAAGACAATGGTACTCTGGATAAGCGCCAGTTTCCTTGTGCCTATTCTCCTAAGTGTAGTATTTGCCTTATCTGTCAACCTTTTGCATATGTACCAGCTTGCAGGCCTGCTGCAAAAGCCGTTTCTTGGTTTATTTACCGTTTTGTTTTCTGTTTTCTTTTGCGCTCTGGTTATGCAGCGATTCGATAAATGGCTCATCGATGTAAGTAAACAGAAAGAAAACGGGCTTGTTCAGGCTTCGCTTCGACGCATCCTATACGAATACGTTGTATATAGTATTGTCTCTTTTCTCTTTTTGGCGTTCTTGTTTTTTTACCAGGTGGTTGATGGAAAAAAAGATATGATTTTTATTGTTTTTATTTGTATCGGTGTAATAATGACCACTTATGCCCCTTTTTATTTTGGTATCCTCATGCAGGTTCAACGGGATTTGTATCGCAATGGATTTCCGATCCAATTTGAGAAAGTTGGATGGAATCAGAGTGCGGTTACGGCTGTGATCATGGCGTTTATTGGAATTTTCATCACGACAACGCTGTTTGTCTACATTATTTCCAAAACGATTGGCAACGCTATTACATTGTATGATGTATGGCAACGAGCACTGGTGGTTATCGTTGTTGTCGGCGTCCCTCTTGTTATGCTTATCTTGATGATTCGACGGTTTTATTTGCAACAGTTGAAATATAGGCAGCAGCAGCTTCACTCCCTTCATTTGCTGCTTGAGAAGCTGTACGGGAGTCTGGAATTGACGGATGGTTTTTTAGAAGATATGGTCGCGACAGTAGGACAAGTTATCGGGGCAAGAAAAGTAACGCTTACCATTATATTGAATGAGGGGAAAGAGAGACGAATCATTTCTTCGAATAAATACGCAGACACCTCCCTTATCTCGGAGCATGAAGAGAGCGACTCTTTCCTGGAAGTGCCGGTTGTTATCGGTAAGCGGGAAGTAGGTCGCTTCTCTCTCATCGACAAGGTCGGCGCTTTCCGGTTTACCAAGGAAGACGAGGAAATGATGATGAGCTTTAGCCGCGCATTCGCGGTAGCGCTGCAGAATTCGCATTATATTGAAGAACTGAAGAAGGAGAGAAGGATTGCCCAGGAAGCGGCTAACCTAAAAAGTCAGATTCTCTCCACAATGAGCCATGAGTTGCGCACACCGTTAAACGCAATCATCGGTTACTCCGA
>NZ_BJXX01000171.1 GCF_007991215.1 Aneurinibacillus danicus | reverse complement strand
TAGAATACCTATAAGGAATTGAAATGGAGGTCTATCATGAGGCACAATCTCAAGACATGGCCGTTTGTAGAATACCTATAAGGAATTGAAATTCGAGGAAACGTACGCCTATGTGAACGATATCAGCAAGGTTTGTAGAATACCTATAAGGAATTGAAATTATGGGTGGCTAATTTCTACATCCCCTTCCCATAAATACGTTTGTAGAATACCTATAAGGAATTGAAATCTCGGCGGTCCCGAAGGAGCTGGGCCACACTTGGAGAGTTTGTAGAATACCTATAAGGAATTGAAATATCGACTTGAACGCTTCAGCGGCGCTTAGACGTGCCGGGGTTTGTAGAATACCTATAAGGAATTGAAATGCATCGGTGTCAATGTTGCGTTGTGGTTCGTAGAGCGATGTTTGTAGAATACCTATAAGGAATTGAAATATATTCCGGTACCATATGCCGAAAAGAAAAAGCCAAAGTTTGTAGAATACCTATAAGGAATTGAAATCGCGCCTGGCTAAAGACTTCAAAATTGCAAGAGGATTGTTTGTAGATACTGATGTTAGACTAAAAAGTGGACACTGTTGGTAGACTGAATTCTGGACACGCAGAACCGAGAGTGCGACAATAAAAGCATTCTAAATCGAGGTGTCTACGATGGCAAAAAAGTACAATCAAGAATTCAAGCACCAAGCTGTTCAACTCATTCTGGAAGAGGGGAAGACGGTGGCGCAAGCTGCACGTGAGCTTGGGCTGCATGAGAATACCCTGTACCGCTGGGTAACAGAGGTTAAAAAAGATGGAGATCAAGCCTTTCCGGGTAGCGGAAACCTGAAGCCAGAAGAGAAATCCCTTCGGGATCTTCAAAAGAAAATTCGGGATCTGGAGGAAGAGAATGAGATTCTAAAAAAGGCCATGCACTACTTTGCAAAAGACCGGCGTTAGTCTATGCTTTCATTCATAAACACCGCTTCAAACTCCGTGTCGCGAAGATGTGCGCTGTCCTCAACGTTTCCAGAAGCGGATACTATGAATGGACTACACGCAAGGAAAGTCAGCGAAGCAAGCGCCGAAACAAGCTGGAGGTGCAGATTCGTCGTGTCTTCTTAGAGTCACGCCGTCTCTATGGAAGCCCGAAGGTTACTCAAATCCTACGGCAGCAGGGCGTTCAGGTGTCAGAGAAAACGGTGGCCCGTATCATGAAAGGGCTTGGCTTGAAATCCCGTACCGTCAAGAAGTACAAGGCCACGACCAA
This sequence comes from Aneurinibacillus danicus, assembly GCF_007991215.1. Classification (GTDB taxonomy): domain Bacteria; phylum Bacillota; class Bacilli; order Aneurinibacillales; family Aneurinibacillaceae; genus Aneurinibacillus; species Aneurinibacillus danicus. Next base: position 24,589 of record NZ_BJXX01000171.1, on the reverse strand, counting down.
CTCCAGGCACAACCTACCGGTTTACGATAACGTACTCGCTCAGAAGTTTAGCGCCCAGGCACCCAATCAGGTGTGGATGGCGGACATTACATACATTCCTACCCAAGAGGGCTGGCTGTATCTAGCGAGCATCATGGACCTGTATACACGAAAGATTGTCGGTTGGCACATGGATAAACGGATGACGAAAGAACTTGTATTGGAGGCGCTAGATCAGGCCTATCGCCGTCAACGGCCGCAGGGCGAAGTCCTGCATCATTCTGATCGGGGCAGCCAATATGCCTCACACGAGTATCAGGAACGTCTCAAGAGGTATGGCATGAAGGGTAGCATGAGCCGCAAGGGAAACTGTTATGACAACGCCTGCATCGAATCTTTTCACAGTGTACTGAAGAAAGAACTTGTGTATCTCGAAACCTTTTCAACACGAGCCGAGGCAAAGAAGCGTATTTTCGAGTACATTGCATGTTTTTACAATGGAAAGCGAATCCACTCTTCCATCGGGTATGTCACGCCCAATCAATGCGAACGTACGTACCGAAAAACAGCGTGATTCTCTCGATTCATTGTGTCCAATCTATTGACAGAGGTTCAGTACTTTTCGCCTTCTGAATACGAACGTATGTACTTCAAGAAAACAGCCTAGTCTAAAAGTTTTTGTGTCTACTTTATTGACCTAATATCAATATATTCCTTTTACCGTCTCGACACATGTCGAGTGCGTGGTAAGGCTATATTTGAAGGATGGAAAGTGAACGTTTTTTTCACGAACATCACATGGTATAATATTAAATAAAGAATGTAAAAATAAAAAAGAGCCGCTGGTGCTGGTAACACCAAACGGCTTGTACAATTCAACGCTGCAAGAGCAGAACGGCTCAGTGTTTAATGCCTGAGATAGACCGCAGACCTTTGGCGAGGGCGGTCTATTTCTTTTTGTTTAGTGCCAGTAGTGCGATAATTACGCTGATTACGGTTAGCGTAAACACGCCGAAGTTCAATGCTAAGTTTGCTGCATCGTATGACACCATTTGTCTCACCCCCTTTCTATCGGGGATGAGCCGACCGCCCCTGCGAGCCGTATGGAATTGTACGAATTGATTATAGCATAAAGAAAAGCATCTGCTGAGCAATTGGCAGATGTTTTTTCATGGTGAGAAAATATTCGTTGGGTATTGAAATTCTAAAATTCGAACTGGAGATTAAGAATAATGCTTACAATTCAATGCACAAAAAAGCTCTCCGATGAGTTGAAAGTAAATATATCAAAAGTTAAAGCGATAAATACTGACCCGCTTTATTCCTGGCATGCCCATTTGTTTTTATATAATCGTCGAAAATGCGTGTTAGTTATGAATAACAAAACAAGGTATAACTTTATTCTGTTTGCTCTTAAGAAGGATGATTTTAAAGAATTTGACAATCTTATTGTGAAAGCCATAGCTGAAAACCTGTCAGCGGATGGAGTTGACAAAGTTGTTACTGAAAAGTATTTACAAAACTGTACTTCAGTTTCATATACCGCTACAAGCGATAGGAGTATTATAAGTCAGATTAACGAGATGATAATGGCTTCTGAGTACAAGATGAGACAAGACAAGCTTGACGGCATGGAGACAGATATTTACGAACTTAACCGCTGGCTGAATCGATATATTATGATGAAATTGCCAAAACTGTATTCTGGGGAAACCATGCTTGAAGAACTGTTACATTTGAAAGACTCATAAAGAAGATGTTGGGAACGATTGAGGGTTATCTGGCCGAATCAGATGGTGTAGGAGAGATGAGATGGCAACTTTTTGGACAAATCAAACGATCGAAGCGTGGAATGAAGCGTTAAATAAAGGATATTTAGTTGGCAATCCTGATTATATTTGGGAAGAATTCAAAGAGCCTTATCATTGGATGATGGAGCAAATGAAAAAGCGATTACATTATTACAATGGTGAATATCCGATATGGGTATGGACGGAAAAACCGGACTTGAGGCGTAGTGGACACTTCAATAGAGGAACGTATGCTGTAAGACTTCAAGTTGAGATGCCATCTGAACACGTCCTCCTATCTGATTTCGATGCCTGGCATATGGTTCTTAATGATGGCTTTCTTCCGTTAACATGGGAAGAGGACGAGTTGTATGATAAAGGACAATCAAAGAGGAAGAAAGAGGAAAGTTAGGAGCGCATTTTTGAACTTGAGCAGTTAAGAAAGTCGGAGCTATGGAATAATAGTGAACAATGGTTACAGGGAGTAACGGGAAGAGTCAATATCAAACAAGTAAAGAAAGTAACGGAGTTTATAGCGAAGTAACGAGAGAGTGGGCATCTGCGAAAGGCAGGTGCTTTTTCCAATAAATTGTAAAAAAGTATTTTACAAGAGATTACGAATTGATTTACACGATGGTAAAATGAAATTATACAATTAGTATTGTAACTGCATCTATATTGAATCTATATCTGGTTGCTTTGGTTGTACATGAAGGAGGCTATTTTATGATTACGGGAGAATTGAAAAATAAAATAGATAAAATATGGGAGACATTCTGGACTGGTGGAATTACAAATCCATTGACTGTCATTGAACAGTTTACATATTTATTGTTTATAAAAGGGTTAGATGAAGTTGAAACAACGAAGGAGCAAGAAGCGGAATTCTTGGGAATGGAATATGAAGGTCTTTTCCCTAAAGATAAACAACACTTGCGCTGGAATAAATTTAAACAATTAGGTTCTCCAGAAGAAATGTATGAAGTGGTATCGAAAGAGGTATTCCCTTTTATTAAGAACTTACACGGAAAAGAGGACTCGGCTTACTCAAAATATATGAGTGATGCGATGTTCATGATCCCAACTGCTAATATGCTCGCTAAAATTGTGGACGGTATTGACAATATTCCGATGAAGGATCGCGACACAAAAGGAGATTTATATGAGTACCTGCTTTCGAAAGTAGCGACATCTGGAACGAACGGACAGTTCCGAACACCGCGACATATCATTGATATGATGGTTGAATTGATGAGGCCAACACCAGAAGATATTATCATTGACCCAGCAATGGGTTCAGCAGGATTCCTTGTGTCTGCTGGAGAATATTTGCGGAAAAACCATAGCGACTTGTTTTTAGTACAGGGTTTAAAAGAGCATTTTAACAATAATATGTTTTACGGCAATGATATGGACCGGACGATGCTTCGTATTGGTGCAATGAACATGATGCTTCATGGAGTAGAAAATCCGAACATTGAATACCGAGATTCACTTTCAGAAATGAATAAGGATAAAGATAAATATACTTTGGTGCTTGCCAATCCGCCGTTTAAAGGATCATTAGATTATGAAGCCGTTTCGAATGACTTGTTAAAAATTACAAAAACAAAGAAAACAGAATTATTATTCCTGGCTTTATTCATTAGAATTCTAAAAGCTGGTGGCCGTGCAGCAGTCATTGTTCCAGATGGTGTATTATTCGGAAGCTCAAATGCCCATAAACAAATTCGCAAAGAAATCATTGAAAATCATAAATTGGAAGCAATTATTTCTATGCCAAGTGGCGTATTCAAACCATATGCAGGTGTATCAACAGCTATCGTCATTTTCACCAAAACAGGTGCAGGTGGAACAGACAACGTTTGGTTCTATGATATGAAAGCAGATGGTTATTCATTAGATGACAAGCGTAATCCAATTGAAGAAAATGATATTCCGGATATTATTAATAGATTCAATAACCTTGAAGCTGAAAAAGAAAGGAAACGGACAGAACAGTCTTTCTTCGTACCAGTTGATGAATTGCGTGAAAATGACTATGACCTATCGATTAATAAATATAAGGAGATTGAGTATGAGGAAGTGGAGTATGAAAAGCCAGAGATAATTTTATCAAAGGTTAATATGCTAGAAAGCGAGATCATAAAAGGGATTCAAGAATTAGAAGAACTATTGAGGGATAAAAGATGAAATTGAATTACAAAAAAATTAAGGAATTTGCTCTAATTCATTCCGGTACAACTCCAAGTACGTCAAAACCAGAACTTTGGAATGGGAATATTAAATGGATAACACCTGCCGAATTAGATAATGGACACAATTGGTATGTATATGATACTCAGAGAAAAATAACGGATATTGCTGTTAGTGATAAAAGTTTAAAACTGTTAAAACCGGGAACAGTTTTACTCACTTCTCGAGCTCCGATAGGAAAAGTAGCATTAGTAGGCGAACCGATGTGTACGAATCAGGGATTTAAAAATATTGAATGTGACACAAATATCATGAATCCTGAATTTCTATATTTTTGGTTATTAGGAAAAAATGAATATTTAAATTCACTTGGTAGAGGTGCTACCTTTAAGGAGATTTCGAAGACAATTGTTGAGAACATCGTAGTACCTGTCCCAAAATTAGAGATTCAAAATAAAGTCGTTCTAGCATTAAAACAAGCACTTTCATTAATCGACAAACGAAAAGCCCAAATCGAAGCATTAAACCAATTAACGCAAAGTGTTTTTTTGGAGATGTTTGGGGATCCTTTTTCTAACATTAAAATGTGGAACAAGGGAAAGCTTGAGAATTTAGTATTTAAAATTACAGATGGGGAACATAATAATCCATTATTTATTGATAGTGGATATCCTATGATTATGGCTAAAAATGTACTCAGTGATGGAATCGATTTTAATAATATAAGTTTTATTTCAAATGATGATTTAATTCGATTTAGAAAAAAGTGTAACCCTGAATTGAATGACCTTCTTGTTGTAAGTCGTGGTGCTACAATTGGTAGGACGTGTGTTGTAAACACTGATAGGGAATTTGCATTAATGGGTTCAGTAATACTTATTAAGATGAACAGTGATTTAATGAACTCAATTTTTTTAAAAACGTTGTTAAGTCACCCGTATTACAAGAATAAATTATTAAGTACCTCGGGATCTTCAGCACAACAAGCAATATATCTAAAAGATCTAAAAAAATTAGAAATAATAAAACCAGATATTAATCTTCAAAATGAATTTGCTAATATTGTAACTCAGATTGAGAAAAGAAAAGACCTTATCAACAAAGGTTTAACGGAGCTTGAATTAATATTTAATTCTTTAATGCAACGAGCCTTTAAAGGCGAGTTATTTAATGAAGAAAGTAAGGTTTCTAATCTTTAATACAAAGGAAGGATAGTCTTAATGACCAACTTCAGCTTCCTAAAAGAGAAGTCCCAATACAAGAGCTTCACCAATGCCTGTCTAGAAGCCGAAAAAGCTTTGATCGTCAGTCCCGCGACGTGTGCAATCCTTACACGTCGCGCGCTGGAACTGGCGGTGAAGTGGGTATATAGCTTTGATAGTGCGGTCAAGGTTCCATATCAAGATAATTTATCCAGCTTGATCCATAATACCAGTTTTCTAGAGATTATTGATGAAGACTTGCTGCCTTTGATGAAGTATGTGGTGAAGTTAGGGAATGTGGCAGTACATACGAATTCTTCAATTAATCGTGACGAGGCGGTTTTGTCGCTTCATAATTTACATCAGTTTGTTTCCTGGATTGATTACTGTTATTCCGATGAGTATACAGCGGGCGAGTTTGATGAATCCGTTCTCCACACGGGTGAAGAGAAACGGGAACGTCCAGAAGAGTTGCAAGATTTGTATGAACAGTTAAGTTCAAAAGACAAGCGGATCGAAGAAATGATGAAGGAAAATGAACATCTTCGTAAAGCGATTACCGAAAAGCGGGAGCAGAATACACAGGAATACAATTTCCAGGTAGATGAGCTAACAGAATTTGAAACACGGAAAAAATATATTGATCTCGATTTGAAACTAGCCGGCTGGGAGTTCAAAAAAGATATTGTGAAAGAGTATCCTGTTGCTGGGATGCCTAATAATGCTGAGTCTGGATTTGTAGACTATGTTTTATTTGGCGATAATGGCAAGCCGCTTGCGGTTGTAGAAGCGAAAAGAACATCGAAAGATCCGAAGATTGGTCGTCAACAAGCTAAGCTGTACGCGGATTGCATCGAAAAAATGCATGGCGTACGTCCGGTTATTTTTTATACAAATGGTTTTGAAACGTATATTTGGCATGATTCATATCCACCGCGTAAAGTATCGGGTTTTTATAACAAAGAAGAGTTAACCTTGTTGCTGGATCGCCGTGAGATGAAGCGCCCTCTAACAAACATAAAAATCAATGATTCGATTAGTAACCGATATTACCAGAAGGAATCGATTTTAGCCGTTTGTGATGCTCTCACTAGAAATCAAAGAAAAGCCCTTCTTGTCATGGCAACCGGTAGTGGCAAAACAAGAACAGCGATATCCATTGTCGATGTGTTGACTCGTCATAATTGGGTGAAAAATATTCTATTTTTAGCCGATAGAAAAACGTTACTCAATCAAGCCTATAAAAATTTTAATACGTTAATGCCGGGCTTAACCCTCTGTAATCTCCTTAATAACAAGGAAAATCCTGAAGAAAGCAGAATGGTTTTTTCCACCTATCCGACGATGATGAATGCCATTGATGAGGCGAAACGGAAAGATGGCAAAAAGTTGTTTACCGTTGGCCATTTTGATCTGATTATCATTGATGAGTCGCACCGAAGCATTTATAAAAAATACCGCAGCATCTTTGATTATTTTGACGGGATATTGCTTGGGCTAACAGCCACACCAAAAGATGAGATTGATAAAAATACGTATGAAATATTTGATCTTGAAAATGGTGTTCCAACCTACGCATACGAATTAGACAGAGCAGTTCAAGACAGATATTTAGTCGATTATCGGACAATTGAAACGAAAATGAAGTTTCTTGAAGAAGGCATTCGTTATGATGATTTATCCGAAGAAGAAAAAGAGCAATATGAAGCAACTTTCGATGATGAAATGACGGAGGATATTGACAGTGCGGCCTTAAACGAGTGGTTATTTAACGATAATACGATTGATACCGTTTTGAAAGACCTGATGGAAAAAGGGATTCGGGTAGAAGGTGGAGACAAGCTTGGTAAAACGATTGTTTTTGCTAAAAACCATATCCACGCGGAAAGAATCGTGGAACGCTTTGAGACACTGTTTCCGGAATATGGCGGTGGCTTCGCACGGGTAATCGATTACAGTGTAAACTACTATCAAACGTTAATCGATGATTTTTCCGAGATGAACAGGCTTCCGCAAATCGCTGTCTCTGTAGATATGCTTGATACCGGCGTCGATATTCCTGAAGTGGTCAATCTTGTTTTTTTCAAAAAAGTTCGTTCTAAATCAAAGTTCTGGCAAATGATTGGACGCGGTACAAGGTTATGCCCTGATCTATTAGGTATCGGAGAAGATAAAACTCATTTTCTAATTTTTGATTACTGCGGGAACTTCGACTTCTTTCGTGAAAACCCAAAAGGAATAGAAGGAAATGTAACGCAAACTTTAACGGAAAAACTATTTAACGCTAAAGTAGATATTATTCGTGAACTGCAAGGAATAGAATATCAAAATGAAGAGTATATCAATCATCGGAACGAACTGATCGATGAAGTATTAAAAGATATTCAAGCATTGGATGATGAAAATTTTCGGGTGCGGCAGCATCTTCAATATGTACACAAGTTTAAAAATCGTTCCAATTGGGCTGCGCTTGCCGTATTGGATACGAATGAAATTAAAGAGCATATCGCACCGATTATCGTCCCGTTTAATGATGATGAATTTGCGAAGCGCTTTGATTTAGTCATGTACACGATTGAGTTAGCAAAATTACAAACAAAGAACGCAACAAAGCTAATCCGTAGTGTCGTAAAAACAGCCGAAGCGTTATCGAAACTGGGAACCATTCCGCAAGTATTAGAACAAAAACATGTCATTGAAAAAGTTTTAACAGAAGAGTTCTGGGACAGTGCAGATATTTTTGAACTTGATTCCGTACGTGAAGCGCTTCGTGATCTCATCAAGTTTATTGAAAAAGAAACCCAAAAAATTTACTTTACGAACTTTAAAGATGAAGTCCTTGAAGTTAAAGAAAGCGGCCCAATTTTCCATGTTAATGACTTACAAAGCTACAGGAAAAAAGTTCATCATTATCTTAACCAGCATCGTGACCAAATCGCTATTTTTAAACTAAGAAACAATAAGCAATTAACGGTACAGGATGTGAAAACGCTCGAAGAAATTCTTTGGAAAGAACTTGGCACGAGAGAAGACTACGAGAAAGATTTTGGTGATACGCCAATCACGAAACTTGTTCGTCAAATTGTTGGGCTAGATCCCCAAGCGGCAAATGAAGCTTTCTCTGAATTCCTCTCGGCTGAGCGACTCAACCTCAACCAGAGCCGCTTTGTTAAGCTCATCGTTGATTATGTCGTGAAGAACGGAACACTCGATAAGAAGGTATTACAGCAAGAACCATTTAAAACAGTTGGTAGCATTGTTGAATTATTCAAGGATAACATGGATGATGCAAGACGGATTATTGGGATTATTGATGAAATCAATAAGAATTCCGAAGAGATTGCTGGGGCTTAGTATAGGACAACAGAACTGTTTATTACACATTAATTTAAGGCATCTTTGAACAAGTTGTTCAAGATGCCTTATTTTAAAGTCACCAAAAAGTGGGCGTTAAAATCCATCTTCGTCTTGTTTTTCAAAATGATCACGATGTGTTGCCTGAAAAAGTCGTGGTCACCAAGGCAAAACCGAGTGATCGCACGCAAATAGAAGTCTTGATTGACGAATCCAATGCCACGTATGTGTTTGATCGAGGGTACGTCGATTACGAAAAATTTGATCAGTATTGTGATACCGGCCTCTTCTTCGTTGCTCGTTTGAAGAAAAATGCCGTTACACGGACACTGTATTCATTTCGTTTGCCCGAAAACAGTTCGATTCTTTCGGATGAAATGTGGATTCTGGCGTTCAAAAGTAAACAACTTTTTTATTATTAATCACAGGGGCTATTTGGCATGCTTAAAATTTCTACTGAACAATAAAAATGGCGATTCTCCTGGTTTTTTATTCTATTAACTCGATAGACATGTTATGGGACCTCATATTAGACGAAGAGAATTGCTAAAACATATGGCGTATTCGTACTAATAATGCGAAAATAACCAAAATTTTAGCACTATTATTTGTATATTTTGAATTTAATTTATTCTAAGATATGTATACGTTTACAAAATAAAAAACTTGTTAAAGGAGGAAACAGAATGGGAGTTATGCGTATTGGCAGAGCAGAATTGAGAGTGTTGGATTTAGAGAAGTCAGTGGATTACTACACGAATATTATCGGGTTAAATGTAGTTGGCAGAGATGAAGAAAGAGTATACTTAAAAGCGTGGGACGAATGGGATCATCACAGTCTTATTCTCAGAAAAGCCGACGCGCCTGGTCTTGAACATATGGCCTTTAAAGTAGAAAAATCAGATGATTTGGAAAATTTCGAGAAAAGAATCGAACAATTTGGCTGTACGACAAGAAGAATTTCCAAAGGGACAAGACTGGGGGAAGGAGAAGCGGTTCGCTGTGAACTTCCGACCGGGCATCAGTTGGAATTATACCATGAAATTGAATACCTTGGGCCAGAAGTCGGAACGTTAAATCCGCATCCCTGGCCGGAAAATACACGGGGAATTGCACCGCACCGTCTCGACCACTGTCTGTTAACGGGTGAAGACCTGGAATCGGTAACAAAGTTTTTTACTGAAGTATTGGACCTGCATCAAAGTGAAAAAATTATGACTGTGGACGAAGAAGTAATGGTGGGCAGCTTTTTGCACGCCCGTAACGGAAAGCCGCATGATCTGGCATTTATTAAAGGTCCTGACAAAAAACTTCACCATGCAGCGTTTTTTGTAAACAACTGGTACGATGTATTGAAAGCGGCTGACATTCTTACACGAAATGAAGTGCAAATTGAAGTTACGCCTACACGTCATGGAATTACGCGGGGGGAAACGATATATTTCTTCGACCCGTCTGGCAATCGAAACGAAGCCTTTGCAAACGGATACATTACGTATCATGATTTTCCAACCATTACATGGACGGAGGATAAAATAGGACAAGGCATCTTTTATCATCGAAGAGAGTTAATGGAATCTTTCAGCTTAGCGTTGACCTAATACGGCTGCCGGTTCTAATCAGATTGGATGAGGAGGAAGCAGATGCCATTAATACAGATTCATATGCTGGAAGGTCGTACTCCTGAACAAAAGGAGGAATTAATCGGAAAAGTTTCTCACCTGGTGGCAGAAACATTACAATCTCCCATTCAAAGCGTTCGGGTGCTCATCCACGAAATGCCATTAGAGCATTGGGGGATTGCTGGAGAATCGGTAAAGACAATAAGAGGCCGTACAAGTATAGAAAAAAGGGGAGATAAATAATGTCAGCAGGACTTGCCTTAGAACCCGCCTTCCAAAAAAAGCTTAGGGAGCAACCATGGGATTGGAAGACAAAGAATGAATACGAAGAAGTTACGCTTAGGCAGCAGCCTTATCTGCACGGACAGTACCGCAATATCCATGATGAGAGAGACTATGACATCTATGATCCTCGTTATACGAGATTAAAGAGCTCGGATTGGGAAGGGTTCCGTGATCCAAAAAAATTCTGGTATACGACGTATGTAAGTAACCGGAAAAAGCTTGCGGAAGAAGTGGAAAACGGGTTTGAATATGCCAGGGAATTAGAGATTATTCAAAACCTTTCCCCCCAATGGGTGAATGCGGTAAGAGACTTGTATACCCCGCTGCGTCATCTTGAATATGGCGGGAATGTGCAAATGCAGCATGTGATTCGCTATGCGATGGGCAGCACAATCGAACAGTGTGCAACCTTCCAGGCCTATGATAAAACCGGGCGGGCCCAGTGGATTTCACTATGGGCCATGAACATGGAGGAGTACCATGGTGATTTTTTAAGCTACGGCAAAGAGATGCTGATGCAAGACCCTGCGTACCAACCGTTGCGCAGGTATGTGGAAGAAATCCTGATCACGGAAGACTGGGCAGAGGTATTAGTCGCTGAGAACTTAACGCTTGATTTATTGCTGGGAAATCTGATGTACCGTGAATTTAACAAAGAAGCGATTCGACAGGGCGATACGCATCTCTCTATTTTAAATCTTGTCATTCAAAAGCAATTAGACTGGCAGCGAGACTGGGCATTCTCGTTGTTTGGATATCTAGTCAAGGACAAGGCAGAAAGCCGATGGGATTATTTGAAATCGCTCGGCTATGAGAATTGGCCTGGAGACTATCGCTGGGGATTAATTTTAAGCGATCCAAGAGAAACGCCGGAAGAGGCGATGAGCAATGCGGAAATTATCGGAGAATGGGTAAACAAGTGGTACCCGAAGGCATATGAAGCGGTCTCTTCTTTGTCTTCCCTATTTGAAAAACACAGCCTCCCCATCGCTCTTCCAGATTCTCTCAAGAAAATCGAAGAAGAAATCGTGATTCCGACTTTCAAAAAGTACAATGTGCCATTTAAAACTCGCGAATTGATTTAAAGGGGATGAGGAGAAAGCAAATGGAAACGAAACAGGCGTACGTGGGGATGGATTTGGATACCAGTGGCGGGGAAGTCGTAGAGGCAATCATTGAAGCGATTAAACAGGATAATAAAGATGTGATCGTAGAAGACTATATGGTTTACAAAAAAGTGAAGGCACCGAAGCAGTTGGTGCTGCGTCGCGAAACCGTAGAAGATATTCTTGGCGGCGACTGGGAGATCGATCGCATTCATATTTATATGTCTTCGTATTTTGGCTTTGTTAAAGAGTGGGATGAAGACCAGTTGATTATCCATTGGGAAAATGAAGAATAGGAGTGGGGAAACGAATGGCGGCAATGAATGCAAAGCAGAAGTACCATGCCATGACGAGGGATTTGATGTGGGATCCGAAAGATTTCGACATGAAAAAGGTATATCCGATGCTGGAGAAAGAAGGGATTATCCTTAAGGACCCCAGCCGTTGGGAGGATCCGTTCCGCATGGCGTATAATCAGTATGTAAAAGTTCAAGCGGAAAAAGATCTTTTATATCATGCAGTGAGAAGATCGTTTGAAGCAAACGATGGGCATGCTAAAGTCATCGATTCCCGTTGGTACGAAGGAGTGAAAGCGTTTGCTGTTGCGGTGCAGCCGGCGGAATACGCGGCCCACCGTCTGATGGCCTATGTTGGGAGAAATATTCCAATTGAGGCAATTCGTTTTGCTACCTTTAATCAGGCGATCGATGAATTGCGCCATGCCCAGATTGAAATTAAGCATTATGCTCATATGAGCCGGGAAATTGACGGTCTTCATGCGTATGCGCAAACGAATGAAAATCTGTGGTTTAATACGGTGCCGAAATCGTTCTTTGATGACGCGCTTTCGTCCGGTCCGTTCGAAGCTTTGATGGCGATTTCCTTCTCCTTCGAATATGTGTTTACCAATATTTTATTTCTTCCGTTCGCTTCGTCTGCCGGTGCAGTAGGGGACGAAAACTTTGTTGCGGTCGGCAAGAGCGTGCAATCGGATGAATCCAGACATATGGCACTTGGTATGTCCGCGATGAAGATGTTGCTTGAAGAAGATGACCGAAACGTGCCGATTATCCAGAAATGGTTGGATAAGTGGTACTGGAGAGCGTATCGCATTTTCTCGGTTATCTCTACACTGGTCGATTACTATCCGCGTATTCGTCCGATTTCCTGGAAAAAAGCATTTGAAATTTATGTAGAAGATCAGGTATTCGACGGCCTGTTCAAAGATTTGAGAAAGTACGGCATCCGTCTGCCGCTTCATGCAGAAGATAGCATTAAGGAAAAAGAACATTACTCACATGCTGTCATGCGTATTTTGGATCATTACAAGCATGCTAATGCATTCCGTGGGTTCAGATTGCAGCCGGATGATTATGAATGGCTGGCGAATGAATATCCGGACACCTTCGATCATTATTATGCACCGTTCTTCCGTCGGATGGATGACCATGTGCTTGCTGTAGCCAGTCCAGGACTTCCGGCCGTCTGCTCGGTATGCCAGGTTCCGGCCGAGTTTCCGGATCCAAATAATCCGACAAAAATGTGGACGCAATATAGCGAGTATAATAATAAAACGTATATGACGTGCTCTCCGGGATGTAAACATATTTTTGAACAGGAACCGCACAAATACATGCAATTCTGGTGGCCGGCGGAAGCATACCTTAGCGGAGAGTTTGGCGAAAATATTCCAGGTGACCTCTTCCCTTACTTTGGATTTACTCCGGAAGAGGCGAATGAGCATTATTCGTCCAGAGAGCATGTCCGCTGGCTTGAACACCGCAAGCATCTTGGACTTGATCGCATTATTGTCAACAGCTAAGGGGAAGGGAAGGTGAAGAAAAATGAATAATTATCTTAAAAATTCGAATCATCTGTTAGTATGGCCGGTGCTGAAAGAAGTAACCGAAAATGATTTGTTTTTTTGCAATATTGGTATAAGGGCAACGTATGAAATGACGGGTAAAGAATTGCTTGATGCATGTCTTGATGCCTGGCAGCTCAATAAAGAAAAAACGTATCGTCTGTACGTTGTTCGAGCTGATCAATACATTGAGGTTCCCATCTATGAAGAAAAAAATATTAGAGAAATTGGTATACGAAACGGCGATCCTTTAGAAATTATCGCCTGCTAACCAAATAGAGCTTGTTTCTCAATCGAGATCCAATTGAACAAGAAGAAAGTAGGAGAGGAGAGATGAACACATGGGTGTACATGAAACTGAAGTGGCGACGTATGAAGTTACTTTAGAACCGAGTGGTAAAACGATCATCGTAAAAGAAGGACAAACATTGCTGGATGCCGCGATTCGTAATGGCATCCAGATCCCTTACGGATGTCGCCACGGAAGCTGTTCTGCGTGTAAGGCGCAGGTGTTAGAGGGCGATTATCAACTGATGGATCGCGTCTCAGACTATTCGTTAATGAGTTTTGAAAGAGAAGAAGGGTATATTTTAACATGCAGTACACTTGCTGAGAGCGATATGGTGATTGAGATTGAAGAAGAAGAAGCGGATACCCCCTTTTTTCCTGTATACGATTTCCAGGCCGAAGTGGTGGAGAACACGCCGTGCACGCCTGACATTCATAAAATCGTTTTGAAATTAGCTACTCCTTCTTCTATCCGTTATGCAGCAGGACAATTTTTTGAAATCGATGTCCCGGATCTCGAAGAAACAAGGGCATATTCTATGGCTAATCCGTATTCAGAAAATGGCATTGTCGAGTTCCATGTCCGGCGCATTAAGGATGGCATCGGTTCGAATTATATGTGCGATCTGACACCGGGCCAACATGTCACCGGTTCCGGTCCGTATGGAAAGATGCAATTGCGTGATCGTCACAAAGATATGATATTTGTGGGCGGTGGTTCCGGTATGGCTCCGATTAAAGCATTAATTGAGGAGTTATTTTCTGCCCCTTACGAAGGAAACGCCTGGTTCTTCTATGGAGCCCGAACATTGAAAGATTTATACTTGCTAGATGAATGGAGGGGAATGGAAGAAAAATATTCTAATTTCCATTTTATCCCGGCTTTATCTGAGCATGTTCCTTCCGATTCATGGGAAGGGGAGCAGGGATACATCGCAAATGTAGTAGAACGTACAGTAGAAAACATGGAAAACATGGATGCTTTCTTATGTGGACCTCCTATCATGATTGAAACGACGATTGATGTACTCAGCAAAGGCGGAGTGAAAGGCTCGAACATTTTCTATGATGAATTTTAATGGGTGAATGAGGGAATTTTACAGCATAAGCAAGGAAAAGGGGATAGGGTATGTTCCGGGTGAAGGTTCTTGGTTATAACGGTGAAAAGCTTGAATTTATGTGCCGCACCGATCAAAGTTTATTAGACGCAGCAAGAATGCAGGGAATTCAAATTCCGTATGCTTGTAAAGGCGGAGGCTGCGGACTATGCAAGATTAAAATCGAAAAAGGGGACTTCGAAAGAGGGGTAAGTTCTAAAGAGGTCCTCCCCGATACAGAACGAGACTTACTTTTTACATTAGCATGCAAAACATACCCGTGTAGCGATATGAAAGTTCGTCTGCCAGGAGACTGATCATTCAAAATTCGATGGCGGTGGTTGACGTGAAAGCTTCTGACTTGAATTTTAAGGAACTGTATACGTTTCAGACAGAAAATAAATCTGCTTACCAGCGTGTGATTACTGTGCCGACTTCTGCTTTGGGAATGTTGAGAAGAGAATTAATTGGAACGATTGGCTTTGAAAGAACGAAAGGCTTTCTTCTTCGTTACGGATGGCATTGTGGGGTAAGCGACGGTTTAGTGGTCAAACAAATGAAGTGGGATGATGAGAAGGAACTTGTGCTGGCAGGTCCCTATTTGCATACACTTCATGGGTATGTAGAGGTAACTCCCCTCATTGTTAAGGTAAATATTCATCAAGGAAAGCTCCATTTTGAAGGATATTGGAGAAATTCCTATGAAGCGCGAGAGCATCTGGAGCTTTTTGGTCCTAGTGATCACCCGGTTTGTCATACCCTGGTTGGTTATGCCAGTGGCTATCTTTCGACAGTAATGGAAAAAAAGGTTATCGTCAAAGAGATGCAATGTCAGGGGATGGGACATTCCCACTGTCACTGGATCGGTAAAAGCGTGGAAGAGTGGGGCAAAGAGATTGGAGAAGAACTCAAATATTATGAAGAAAACAATATTATTGATGAGTTGGATGAGACGTATAAAAAATTGAAATTTGAGCGGGACAATTTAAATAAGGCCTATCACGTACATCAAAAATTAATGAAGGAAGTTCTACGAGAACGCGGCTTAACATCCATTGCCAATGTATTGTACCAGATTACCGACATACCCGTTATTATTGAAGATAAAAACCTAAACATTATGTCGCATGGGGGCATTGCACTGGATGAGGCTCGTAAGCTTTCGAACGAATTAAGACAATATATTATCCGTGATGATACATCCGATATGGATGAAATAAAGAAAACCACGTTATTGAAGATAAATGGAAGTCATAGACGTATAGTTACTCCCATTTATCTTCGTCAAAAAATTATCGCGTACTGTTCTTTTCTCTATGATGATTCTTCAATGCAGGAAGTAGACAAAATGATTGTTGAGCATGCTGCTATGGCCTGTTCTCTTTATTTATTAAATGAACGAACGCGTATTCAAGTAGAACACCGCATGAGAGGAAGTTTGCTTGAAGATATATTAAGCAAACGGATTACGCCTGATGAAGTTATAAAGCGGGCTCATCATATTGATTTCAATTTGCGAAATGCCCAGTTCTTTATTATTACATTTAACCGATTTGCCAACCATCGCACTGTTGAGGAAGAATTTGAATTTAACGATCAGTTTATTAGTGAACTTTCCCACTTTTTTAAGGAAAGAAAAATTAATGCTTTAATTGGTCAACAATCTGGAAATGTAATTATCCTGTTATCGGGCAACAAAGAATTAAAAGAACAAGTGAAAAAAAGAGAACTTTGTATAACATTAATCCGTCACTGTAGGAGAAAGTACTCTAGTTATGAATTTAAACTTGGGGTGAGTTCCCTCTCTTCGTCTATAAATGATGCCTCCAATCTATATGAGGAAAGCGTAGCTTGTCTGAAAGTTGCAAACAAAAATAAGGATATGGTTTTTTTTGATGAACTTGGCATTGTAGGAATTCTTTTTCAAACAAGGGATTCGGATGCGCTGAAGAGGTTCGCATATAAAACGCTGGGGAGTTTACTCGAAGAAGATAAAACCAAAGATATGGAATTGATCAAAACGCTTTACTATTACTTAAATAATTCTTGTAATGTCCATAAAACAGCGCGTGCCATGAATTTTTCAGTTAGCGGTTTGCGGTATCGACTCCAGCGCTTAAATGAAAGTTTGCAATTGGATTTAAATGAGCCATATATAGAGCATCAATTGTATTTGGCTTTGCAAGCTCTCATTGTCTTAGGAGAATTAAACATTACGGACAAGCAAGGAGAGAGTAGTATTGAAGGTATTTTATGAGAAACCAGTCATTACCCAGCAGATTATTATGAACATGCTGGATGCTGCCTGCCAGAAGGCAGAAGAATTAGGAATTAAGGTTAATGTCTCCATTGCAGACGATGGCGGAAACTTGAAAGGATTTATACGCATGGATGGGGCACCACTGTTAAGCTCAGAAATTTCCCAGAACAAGGCATACACAGCCGCAGCGTTCGGTATTGCGACTTCAGAATGGTATCCAATGATTCAAAATGAACCCTCTCTTCTGCACGGAATTGTTCATACGAAAAGACTGACCATCTTTGGGGGTGGTGTGCCGGTATATATTGATCAACACCTTGTAGGAGGGATTGGTGTTTCTGGAGGCAGTGAGCAAGAAGACATATTATGTGCCGAGAGTGCTCTGGCTGTTTTAACCGGGATGTTGAATGGGTAGCTGTTTCCGTACTGTGTGTAGATAGATCAAAATTAATCATGATGTCATGAAAAAAGGAGAGATAAGAATGCTTCTAACACTTGATTCTATGCAAAAAAACAAGGTGAATAACTATGATTGCCTTCATTTTATAGATGGAAAGTACCAAGCATCGAAGAATGAGAAAACGTTCCAAAATATTAATCCAGCAACCGAAGAGGTAATCGGCACGGTAGCGGAGGGGGGGAAATCGGAAATTGATCGTGCGGTTAAAGCAGCAAGACGAGCGCTCAACGGTCCTTGGAAAAACATGACGTCCGCCGAACGTGCTGCAATTATCCGGCGAATCGGAGACATCATCTTGGCGAGAAAAGAAGAACTTGCCATGCTCGAAACGCTCGATACGGGAAAACCGCTATGGTTATCTAATGCAACGGATATTCCTCGTTCCGCTTATAACTTTCATTTCTTCGCCGATTACATTCGCTCCCTGGGAACGGAAGCGTATGAAATGGACGATATTGCGATTAATTACGCCGTTCGCCGCCCCGTAGGCGTTGTAGGACTGATTAATCCGTGGAATCTTCCGTTGCTATTATTGACGTGGAAGCTGGCTCCGTGTCTGGCTGCGGGAAATACGGCAGTAATCAAACCAGCCGAATTGACCCCGCTGACGGCTACTTTACTGGGTGAAATTTGCCAGGAGGCCGGAGTACCTGACGGCGTTGTCAATATTGTACACGGTTTTGGACCGGATTCAGCAGGTTCGGCTTTAACGGAACATCCGGACGTAGACGCTATTTCCTTTACGGGTGAAACGACAACGGGTAAGGTGATCATGCGGGCGGCTTCTGAAACACTTAAAAAACTTTCCTATGAATTAGGAGGGAAAAATCCAAATATTATTTTTGCGGATGCGGATGTGGACGAGGTTATTGAAACTACACTGAAATCGAGCTTCATCAATCAAGGTGAAGTATGCTTATGTGGGTCCCGCATCTATGTAGAACGTCCGATTTATGAAAAATTTTTAGAAAAGTTCGTAAATAAAACAAAAGAATTAAAGGTAGGGGATCCGTTTGATCCTTCTTCTAAGGTGGGTGCTCTTGTAAGCGAAGAGCACTATGAACGAGTAAATTCATACATTGAGCTTGCAAAAGAAGAAGGCGGCGAAATCCTTGCTGGCGGGAAACGTCCTGAAGGAATCGAAAAAGGGTATTATCTTGAACCTACCATCATTGTTGGACTGGATCGAAGCTGCCGGGTTGTTAAAGAAGAGATTTTCGGACCGGTCGTAACGGTCATTCCTTTTGACAGTGAAGAGGAAGTGCTGGAACAGGCAAATGACACACATTATGGGTTAAGTGCTACAATCTGGACAAATGATTTACGTCGGGCCCATCGGGTAGCCGGGCAAATTGAAGCCGGCATCGTTTGGGTTAATACTTGGTTTTTACGCGATCTTCGCACTCCGTTTGGCGGCATGAAGCAGAGCGGCATCGGCCGGGAAGGCGGCGTACACAGCTTTGAATTTTATTCCGAACTGAAAAACATTTGTATCAAATTGTAAAAAGGGAGGAGAAGCGGTTGAACTCAACGATTACAAATCTGGCAAAGAGATTGAGCGAGCATTTGGCAAAAGCGGAAGAGAACAGGAAAGGGGTGGAGCCATTAACCAGTGTGGAACCCGGATTAAGCATGAAACAGGCATATGAAGTGCAACTTGCCACAATCAAACGGAAAACGGAAGCAGGTGCCCGGATTGTCGGAAAAAAAATCGGGTTAACCTCCCGGGCCATGCAGGAATTGCTCAGCGTGGATCAACCGGACTACGGCCATCTGCTCGACGACATGATAGTAGAAAACGGGGGGGAAATTTCCTGGGATCGTGTTCTCCAGCCCAAAGTGGAAGCAGAGATTGCTTTTGTTCTCAAAAAGGATCTTACGGGTCCGCGTATCACGGCCATGGATGTGCTTTTGGCAACGGATTATGTGCTGCCGGCCATTGAAGTGGTGGATAGCCGTATCGCCGGCTGGAAGATTCAACTGGCAGATACGATTGCCGACAACGCTTCGTCCGGCCTGTATGTTCTGGGGGGAAAACCAGTGAAGGTAGATACCGTAAATCTCTCTCAGATCGGTATGGTGCTCTATAAAAACAAGGAAATTGTAAACACCGGGGTAGGGGCAGCGGCTTTGGGAAACCCGGCGACGTGTGTCGCATGGCTGGCAAATAAACTTCATGAATTTGGCATCTCTCTTAAGACGGGGGAAGTGATTCTGTCCGGTGCGCTTTCTGCCGCGGTAAATGCGGAACCCGGCGACCAATTCAAAGTCAGGGTAGCTCATTTGGGAGAAGTCAGTGTCCGTTTTGCTAAGAAATAAAGGGCCATTGCGAAGGAAGGAGATTGTTATGTCAAAATTAAAAGTAGCGGTTTTAGGTTCAGGGAACATTGGAACCGATTTGATGATGAAGCTTCAGCGGTCATCTTTGCTGGAACTTACCACTGTGATTGGGATTGATCCGGAGTCGGATGGGCTTCGTCGGGCGAGAGAATACGGTTATGAGGCGATTGACACGGGGATTAAGGGATTTCTACAGCGGCCCGAATTGGCGGATCTTGTTTTTGATGCCACTTCAGCCAAAGCCCACATTCGTCATGCCAAACTGCTAAAAGAGGCAGGGAAAAAGGTCATTGATATGACGCCGGCGGCGATTGGACCTTTTGTCGTTCCCCCGGTGAACATGAAACAGCATCTGGATGCGCCCAACATTAATCTCATTACGTGTGGCGGACAGGCCACCATTCCGATGGTGTATGCGGTCAATCAGGTCAGTCCTGTTGTCTATGCGGAAATTGTCGCTACGATTTCGAGCCGCAGCGCCGGACCGGGAACACGGGCCAATATTGATGAGTTTACGGAAACGACAGCCAAAGGAATTGAACAAATTGGCGGAGCGAAAAAAGGAAAAGCCATTATTATTTTAAATCCTGCCGAACCGCCCATTCTCATGCGGGATACAGTGTACTGCCTTGTCGAAGAAGGCCGCATGAACGAAACGGAGATCGCCGTTTCCATTAAAGAGATGGAGAAGACGGTCCAGTCGTATGTGCCGGGGTATCGTTTACGGACGGAACCTATTTTTGATGGCAATAAGGTTACCATCTTTATCGAAGTGGAAGGGGCAGGCGATTATTTGCCGAAGTATTTTGGCAACCTCGATATCATGACAGCCGCCGGAGTGAAAGTCGCAGAGGAATTCGCCAAGCATCACATTTCCGAGCTGACGGTATAATGGGAAAGGGGAGAAGCAACGAATCATGAGTAAAACACGTGACTTATATATTACCGAAGTAGCATTAAGAGACGGAAGTCATGCCATTGCGCATCAATACACAGTGGATCAAGTTCTGAGCGTCGCGAAAGCCCTCGATGAAGCCGGTGTTCCTTATATTGAAGTCGCTCATGGGGACGGCCTGGCCGGTTCTTCTCTACAATACGGGTTCTCACGGACCGACGAGATGAAGCTGATTGAAGCGGCGGTATCGGTGTGCAGCCAGGCAAAGATCGCCGTGCTTCTGCTGCCGGGCATCGGGACGCTCAAGGAGCTGAAGGAAGCGGCTGCATTAGGGGCGAAAATGGCGCGGGTTGCCACCCATGTGACAGAAGCGGATGTATCTCCTCAGCATATTTCCATGGCGAAAGAATTAGGAATGGAAACGGTCGGCTTTTTGATGATGGCCCATATGGCTCCGGTGGAAAAATTGGTCGAGCAGGCAAAGTTAATGGAAAGCTATGGCGCAGACATCGTATACGTTGTCGATTCAGCTGGAGCGCTGCTTCCTTATGAAGTCAAAGAGCGCATTCATGCCTTAAAACAGCACCTTGGTGTCGAAATCGGTTTCCACGGCCACAACAATTTATCGCTGGCCATGGCGAACACGTTGGCGGCCATCGAAGCGGGGGCGACACGCATTGATGGCAGTATCCGCTGTCTTGGGGCTGGAGCCGGAAACACACAGACGGAAGTATTGATTGCCGTACTAGAGCGGATGGGAATACAAACGGGAATTGATTTATATCAAATGATGGATTTGGCCGAAGACATAGTAGCGCCGATTCTGCAAGCGCCGCAGGAAATTACCAGAGATAGCCTGACAATGGGGTATGCAGGGATCTATTCCAGCTTTTTGCTGCATGCCAAACGGGCGGCAGAACGGTTCGGGATCGATTCCCGGGATATTCTTCTTGAACTCGGGAGGCGAAAAGTGGTCGGAGGCCAGGAAGATATGATCGTCGATGTTGCTGCCGAAATTGCCAGCAAGACAGAGATAGCCACCCGGTAGGAGGAGAACAGAAGAACGATGAAAACAAAAGAAGTAAATCATCAATCGATTGCCGCTTTTTTACAGCGAGCTGAATATGAAAGAACAGAAGTAAAGAGGATTACGCTTGAGTATCCTGAACTGTCATTAGAGGATGCGTACCGTATTCAAGAGGAAATCGTGAAATTAAAACTAAAGGAAGGCCACCGTATTATCGGCCCGAAAATGGGATTGACGAGTCAGGCAAAAATGAAGCAAATGAACGTGGAGGAACCGATTTACGGATATGTGTTTGATTATATGATGATTGAAGAAGGCGACGTTCTTTCGATGCAAGACGTCATTCATCCGAAAGTGGAAGCGGAAATCGCTTTTATTTTAGGCAGCGATCTCGAAGGGCCTGATGTTGGCGAAGAGGAAGTGCTGGCTGCTACCGCGTACGTCGTTCCGGCACTGGAGATCATTGATAGTCGCTATGAAAATTTCCAATTTACGCTGGCGGATGTGATTGCCGATAACGCCTCTTCTTCGAGAGTCGTGCTGGGAAGCCGCTTAATAAAACCGGAGAATATAGAACTTGATCTTGTCGGTGTGACGCTTTCCATTAACGGAAAAATCAAAGCGCTGGGTGCCGGAGCAGCCGTTCTGGGGCATCCGGCCAAATCTGTGGCGATGCTGGCTAGGATGCTGGCGCGAAAAGGGGAAAAACTGAAAGCAGGGCAGATTATTCTGACCGGAGGAGTGACGGAAGCGATCCTCTTACAGCCGGGGGATTATGTATCCGCTACGCTCGATCAAATCGGTCAAGTAGCATTTTGCATGACGGAATAGCAAAATCGCAATATAAATGAGCCAAGAAGATATCTTTATAACCAAATCGCAGAAAGAGTTTATGCTTATGATGATGTACACGATTTCAAAATGAAAAATACGGGGTGTTTTTACTATGATCGAAAAAGGGAAATATATCGAAGCAGGTGGAATACAGACTCATTATCATGAGGATGGAGAAGGGGACCCCCTTCTTTTTATTCATGGATCCGGGCCAGGAGTATCGGCATGGGCGAACTGGCGTCTGGTATTTCCGATTCTATCCAGCCATTTTCATTTATACGCTCCGGATGTTGTCGGATTCGGCTATACTGAAAGACCGAGAGGTGTTCAATATTCGGTCGATTTGTGGGTAAATCATATGATTTCCTTTATAGAAACGATGAAATTGGACAAAGTATCGATTGTCGGTAATTCTATGGGAGGAGCATTGGCGCTTCATATCGCCTGGCGTCGTCCCGATTTAATCCATAAACTTATTCTGATGGGAAGCGTTGGATTGTCCTTTCCAATCACTGAGGAATTGGATCAAGTGTGGGGATATACTCCAAGTTTTGAAAATATGAAGAATCTTATCAGCATCTTCTCTTATAACCAGTCAATGGCAGATAACGATGATCTGGTGGAGATGCGGTATCAGTCAAGTATTCAGGAAGGATTCCAGGAAGCTTATTCAGCGATGTTCCCGGCTCCGCGTCAGCGGCATGTCGATGCTCTCGCTTTAAATGAGGACGCCCTAAGTAAAATGAACATTCCTACTTTATTGATTCACGGGCGGGAAGATCGTGTTATCCCGTTGAAGGAAACAAGCTGGAAAATGGCCCGGATCCTACCGGACGCAGAGCTTCACGTATTCTCGCAGTGTGGACATTGGACACAAATTGAGAAAACAAAGGAATTCACAGATCAGATCATTTATTTTTTAAAGAGATAAATATATCGACATTTGTTTGTGGAGCGAAGAATGACCGCACGCCGGATGGCAATCGAAGCCGATATTCCGGTCATCTATTAGCTAGGGATAGGTATAATTGCCCGTCATCTCCCCCGAGAGAACCAGAGATAAAATATTGGAATGAATCACCAAAAAGATTGACATACGAACAATTAAATAAATAAAACATGAATTTGGTTAGATAGACTTGTTTGTTGCACTAACAGGAATCGATAGTTAAAAATATCAACAGCGAACTTTAACATAGCTAATTATAAAAATAAAGAAAGAACAACAGCCATCTTAACGTTCGGATGGCTATTGTTTTTATAATCGAGATTATCATTATGAATAATGAAAAAGATTTAAACGAACTGTTGAGTTAACCGAAAAGCTATGTTAGAGCTTGCTGAACAATTCGTTATCTTGTTGAAACGCGTAACGTAGCGTCTGAAAATAACCATATGGAAAAAGCGAAAAAGAGAACCCGTAACCGTTTCTCCAGGTTCATCACGAGCAGTTGAGGGGCGATGACCGTTTCATTGGTTTGCTGAAGGCGCACTCGAATAAGGCCTAGCCCATAACGGTGCTTGCCTTCTCCAAATTTAACTTCGATGGCATTGCGTTCAGCGGCATCCTGCCGAGCTTGCTGCTTTTGCTCGGTCTGCTCCTTTTTGACGGGCGTCCCAAGAGGGGGCCACTCAAGCGGATTCCGTGTTCCTTGCAATAGCGAAGATTGTCGCGCGTACGATAGAGCTTGTCCGCAAGCACCGCTTCCGGATAACAGCCAAAGCGCTTGTGATACGTTCAACGGAGTCTTTCAATGTAACTCCTTCTTTGTAGTTGTCCCATTGCAGCTTTTCCATCAAAGCGTATCCATTCACTAGACTGATCGCGACTTTAGCGCCGAATTCTACACGTGCTCTTGCTTTTCCGCAATCGGACGTATGTGAGGTTGATGGATACTGACGATCCGATCCTCGATTCGATAGGAGCGTTTGGTGTACATGTCGCTTTGCTGACGATAGAGCTCACGAATCACAAGGAGCTATTTGTATC
>NZ_BJXX01000170.1 GCF_007991215.1 Aneurinibacillus danicus | reverse complement strand
TTTTTATGTCGGGGTTGCGGCTGAGATGCCATGGTGGTTTTCTGTGAAAACTGATGAGGTAAGAGGTAGGAGAAAAGCAAAAGCGATGGAAGGAAGAAAAAAGTGGTCGCTTTTTCTAACATCTGCTTTACCCTTCTTCCAACCTTCTTACCTCTTACCACACGAGTCCGCCATACCTGCATTCTGTTTTCATATTGGGGCTTGTGGCTGGTTGGTCATGATGGTTTCCTGTGAAAACCGTTGGGATAGGAGAGAGATGAGATATCGATTTGAGAAAGTAAAAAGTATTCATCTTATTCGCTTTTCTTTCCTCACTTTTCTTCTTTCCTTACTACACTTGCCATCTAAACGTACTTTCTATTTTCATGTCTGGATTGCGATTGATAGGTTGGTCATGTTTGGTTTTCTATGAAAATCTAAAAACAGGAATCAATGTAGCTTAGAGGATTTAATAATTATGGATAGGTTTTCATCTTCATAAAGAAGGACTATATTTTTTTTCTTGTGGTATAGGAAAGTGCATGTCGCTTTACAGTGCTAAAGCGACATGCACTTTCCCTCCATTGTAATCGAGGAAAAACTCGCGAGGCGTGTGCCGACCGTTGCTTTTTTCGTGTGGAGCGTGTGGCCTGAAGGGAGGGAAAGACCGGCAATTGTCTCCCTCTTCGAGGTACCCGGATGTTTTGCCGGTCCGACCGAAGGGCCACAAAGCGGCCGCTTGTCTTCTGTGTGGAAAAAGGACGAGCGGCATCGCCCGCGAGTTTTTCTTAATTTTAGTTTGAATATTGGGAGTCTCATGCTATGAATATTTTACATATTACAACGTATTTGCAAGGTGGAGCTGGTAGAATAATATACCAACTAGCATCGAATCAACAAAAAGCAGGTCATCGAGTCGTAGTTGTCACTAGCAAAACATCTGAGCCAGGATATAACAATTATGTCGAATATGTACAAGAACTGCATAATAATGGCATTGTCTTATATGAAATTGACTCCACTTTTAAGAGAGATATTTATTTAAATATTCATGTAGCAGAAAAGGTAAGAGAATTAATAGAAAAAGAAAGTATGGACATTATCCATGCTCATGCTGCTGTTCCTGCTTTAGTGGGAGTGGTTGCTAGAGCGGGAAAAGGAAAGTATATTCCGGTTATTCAAACAATGCACGGATGGGGAACGAATAAAACGCCAGAACATGAAAAGATGGATATCACAATTCTGAATGGGTTGGATAAAGTAGTATCGGTCTCTAAAAGTGATAAAGTTCTTATGGAAAACAAAGGCGTAGAATCAAATAGGATTATTACGATTTATAATGGAATAGATGATGGTGAGGATAGTACATTTGAGGAGGATGAAGTTATAAAGGAGATATTGAGATATAGAAACGAAGGGTTTAAGATTTTTGGATGCATTGGAACAGTTTGCAAGCGAAAAAACCAGGAGTTATTGGTTGAAGCAATTAATAAGTTGGATAGAAATGAAAAGGTATTTTGCGCATTTATCGGCGAAGGGGATATGATAGAGCCATTAAAAGAAAAGGTAAAGCTTTATGCACTGGAAAACCGGATAAAATTTTACGGTTATAAACAGAGCGGTAGTAAGTATATTAAACATTTTGATTATCTGGTTTTGCCTTCTCTTAGTGAAGGGTTTGGTTTAGTAGTAGTTGAGGCATTTAGAGAAAAAGTTCCTGTCATTGCTAGCGATATTAATGTATTTAAGGAATTAATAGATGATGAGGAAACAGGATATTTATTTATAAACGACGATGTCCAATCATTGAGAGATTTGTTGCATAGAACTTTATGCAATCATGAAGATGGAACGAAGATAGTCGAACGGGCTTATAAACGATATATAGACAACTTTAGATTGGATATCATGTTTAATAAATATAACAGCTTATATAGCGATTTATTAACATCTTTCATGAAATAAAGGTAAGAAAATTGACTTGGGTCTAATCGAAAATCAAGTTCATTAGAAAAGCAAGCTGTTAATTATAGAGAAAATACAATAAACCTGTCTGATGAGAGGAGTGCAGGCATGAAAATCCGTAAAGCGATTATTCCGGCAGCCGGGCTTGGTACCAGATTTTTACCTGCAACCAAAGCGATGCCAAAAGAGATGCTGCCGATTGTAGACAAGCCTACTATTCAATATATTGTAGAGGAAGCAATAGCTTCAGGAATTGAAGATATTATTATTGTTACAGGAAAAGGAAAACGGGCGATTGAGGACCACTTCGATATCTCTTTTGAACTTGAGTTCAACTTAAAAGAAAAAGGAAAGCTTTCGCTTTTAGAAGAGGTTCAAAAATCCTCGAAAATGGTAGATATTCACTATATTCGTCAGAAAGAACCGAAAGGACTTGGGCATGCTATATGGTGCGCCCGTAAATTTATTGGAGACGAACCTTTTGCTGTGTTACTTGGTGATGATATTGTACAGGCGGATAAACCATGCTTACAACAGATGATTGAAATATATAATCGCTACAAAGCATCTATTATCGGGGTACAGTCTGTTCCTCTGGAAGAAGTATCGCGATATGGGATCGTGGAAAAGCAAGAGCTTACACAGCGATTGTATAGCATTACTTCTCTTGTAGAAAAACCAAAGCGGGAAGAGGCTCCTTCGAACTTGGCCATTATGGGGCGGTATATTTTAACACCGAAAATTTTTGAACTACTGGAAAAACAAACGCCAGGTACAGGCGGAGAAATTCAGCTTACCGATGCACTGGCAGAATTAAATCGTCATGAAGTTATTTATGCATATGAATTTGAAGGAAAAAGATATGATGTAGGAGAAAAACTAGGATTTATTAAAACGACAATTGAGTTTGCGCTCCAGCATCCGGAGATACGTGATGGCTTAATGGAATATTTGCAGAGAGAAGGATGGAGATCATCTGCTGAAACGGAGCGAAAGCAAGTAGTAAGTTGATACTGGTAGTTGGTTTGAAATACTATCAAAATAATGTAGTAGCTACCCTTACTCTCTTAAAATTAATGATGCAACATGGCGTTACATCTTTTATTTTTTCGTCTACGGCTGCTGTATATGGGATTTCAGAAATGAAGTCATACAAATGTGTGAACAGGTAACTGGACGGAAGGCACGAGTTGAACATGAGATGAGAAAAACAGGCGATCCTGCTCGATTAGTGGCATCTTCTGCTAAAATAAAACAAAAGCTTGGTTGGGAAGCTACTTATGATTTGGAAGCAATCATTCAAACAGCTTGGAAGTGGCACTCTAATCATCCGCATGGATATACAGCAAAATAAGTCTCTCTAGTACGGAGAGGCTATTTTTTGTTCTTTTTTTAATCTTTTCCCTTACATACCGATAACCATAACATAATCTTATTGAGAAAGGAGAAGCGTATGATGCAACAAAATGTGCTAGTAACCAGCATTTCGAAAAAAGTGCCGCTTCTTCAAGCAGTAAAATATGCACTGCAAAAATCAGACTTTAATGCGATATTGATAGGCGGGGATGCCGATTCAAAATGTACTGGCAAATATTTTGTGGATGAATTCTGGCATATGCCTAAGATAACGAATTTAGAAATAGAAGAGCTTGTTCGATATTGTAAAGCAAAGGGTATCGTGCTGATTCTTCCGACCCGTGATGGTGAATTATTGTATTTCGCAAGACATAAAGAACAACTGGAAGAACAGGGAATTCATGTGATGATATCAAATGAACGTGCTGTTACAATTTGCCTGGATAAGCAAAAGTTCTACGATGAATTGTCTGCCTGTGGTTATCCTGTTATCACGACCACACAAGATATTGAGCAGTTAGAGGGAGAAAGGTATGTGGTGAAGGAGCGGTATGGTGCGGGTTCCCAAAGCATTGGGTTGGACCTTCTCAGGGAAGAGGCAGTGGCTCATGCAAAACATCTTTCTTCTCCTATATTTCAACCGTACATTGAGGGAGAGGAGGTAAGTGTTGATATGTATATAGATGCCTTTTCTCAGGTTAAGGGAGTTATTGTACGGAAACGTGAACTTGTCGTGCATGGGGAATCACAGGTTTCTACTACTTTCCGCCATCAAGAGATAGAAGAGTTATGCGCTCAGATGGCAAGTGATATGAATTTATATGGGCATGTTATTTTTCAAGGGTTACTGGATGAGGATGGGATGTTTCATGTAATCGAATGTAATCCACGTTTTGGAGGTGCTTCGTCGCTTAGTCTGGTTGCTGGATTGGATAGTTTTTATTGGTGCTACTTGGAGGCTTTGAAAAAAAACATAACGTACTATCCTTTTGTACGTAGTGAGGGTGAAAAAAAGCTTGTGCGGTATGCATGTGATTTAATCATTGACGTATGACTAGATGTAAAGGCAGGTACTAACGTTGGATAAAATAGAGCATATATATGAAGAATTTATTGAATATAAATCGACGCGTATTATAGAATGCAAAACATGTGGCTTTAAGCATGTTTACCCGATTCCTTCCCGTGAGCAAATTGAAGAATTCTATAGAAAAGAATACTATAACAGTACCTTTCACTTCGATTATAGCGTTGTAAATGAAGAGTATATAAATAAAAAGCTGGAAGAAATCGAGTCTTATACACATTATCGTGAAACGTATGAAAAAGTATGTTCATTCAAACAGACTCCTTATAAAAATATGCTGGATATTGGGTGTGGAAACGAGCTTCTTGTTCGTTTTTTTCAAAATCGTGGGTGGTCTGTATGGGCGCTAGAGCCTTCGCGCAACGCTAGTGAATACTTAAGGAAATTCTCCATTCCCACGTTTAACATAACGGTAGAGCAAATAGAGAATCTCTTATCTGAAGAAGTCACAAATTTATCCTTTGTGAATATTCAATTTGTATTTGAACACTTACGTGATCCTCACCAATTGTTGCGTGATGTATATCATCGAATGGTACCGGGGGGAATTATTAGAATTTGCGTACCTAATGATTTTAGTGAGGGGCAGAGAGCATATTGGGAATATTACAATGAACAACCATACTGGGTGCAACTTCCAGATCATATTAATTATTTTAATTTCCGTACCCTTCGCTCAACGCTGTTGACTAACGGTTTTGAAGAAGTGTATTGTACCACTATCTTTCCGCTTGAGTTTTTGCTACTGGGGGGAATTAATTATTATGGAAATCCGGATGATGCAAAAAAGGTTGGGCCATTTGTAAACAATTTCGAGCAGGCTTTTATTCGTACAGGCAGGAAGCATATACTGGAGAAATTGTATGAATCATTGGCACAAGCTGAATTTGGTCGCTCGATTATTATGTATGCGATTAAAAAATAATGTATAAGGGGTAAAGGCTTTGTATGGTGAAGATTAGAGGGATTATCTTTGATTTGGATGATACGTTGTATTGTGAACACGATTATGTCCGCTCCGGTTTTTGTGCGGTTGCGCAGGCACTGGCAGAAGCAAACGGGCAGGACGCAACGTCTATTTACGATGCGTTCGTGCAAGAGTGGCAGGAGAATGGACGGGGAAAAGTGTTTGATACGGTATGTGAGCGACTGCACTTATTTGCGGAAGTAGCGGATCTTGTGCGTATATATCGCATGCATGAGCCGATATCGCTTTCCTTGTATGAGGATGCAGATAGATTGCTTTCCTATTTGCAGAAACACTCGATTGCGCGCGGTCTGATCACGGATGGTGATAAGAGAGTGCAGTGGCGTAAAATTAAGGCGCTTCGGTTAGAGGAGCGTATTCCATGTATTATCGTCAGTGATGATTTAGGACGGGAATGCTGGAAGCCGAGCCGGGTTCCGTATGAAAAAGCGCTTACTTGTCTGGGACTTGCGCCTGCGGAGTGTGCATACGTAGGAGATAATCCGCATAAAGACTTTTGCACGGCGCGTGCGTTGGGAATGCATACGATTCGTGTCGTGCGTCCTGTTGGAGATCATATGAGTACAAGGCTTACACCGGAGATGGAAGCGGAGCGAATAGTATATTCACTGGAAGAAATCATGGAGGATATCGTATGAAAACTTTGGTGATTATGCAGGCGAGAATGGGGTCTTCCCGCCTGCCGGGAAAAGTATTAAAGCCTTTGGGAGATACGGTTGTGCTGGATTATGATGTGTCACGTTGCCGCCAGATGAATGTGGATGACGTTATTGTTGCGACTTCAACATTGCCGCAGGATGATGCGATTGTACGTTGGTGTGAAGAAAACAAAGTGACATATTTTCGGGGTTCGGAAGATGACGTGCTTTCCCGTTATTACGAGTGTGCGAAGCAGTACCAGCCTGATTATGTCATCCGGGTGACATCGGATTGCCCTTTTGTGGATTATCATTTGGCAAATGATATTATTACAGCGATGCAAGCAAACCCTTCTGACATTGTACTTGTTGAAGGAGAATTGCCGCGAGGGCTTGTTGTAGAGATGATATCATTCGCGGCGCTTGAGTACATATATCATAATGGTCATGAACCGCGCCACCGCGAGCATGTGACGTATTATGCGTACGAATATCCTGAACAATTCAAAGCAACATATGTGAAAGTGCCTGATGCGATGCGCCACCCGGAGCTGCGTATTACGCTTGATACGGAAGAGGACTATGCACTTTGCCGGGCCATTGCCAATCATTTTCTTGGGAATAAAATAGTACCTGCTCAGGAGGTTGTCGATTACTTGCTGGAGCATCCGGAAGTGGCGCAGCTGAATGCGCATATTCAGCAGAAGCCGGTGGTGTAGCAGATGAAGGTGCTATTTCGTGTCGATGCGTCAGAGAAGATTGGCACAGGTCATGTGATGCGTTGCTTGACGTTAGCACATGTGCTGCGGCGGAGGGGACATGTAGACATCTCTTTTATTTGCCGGGAAGAGAAGGGGAACCTGTGCAACTATCTTATAGAGAACGGATATGATGTATATCGGTTACCAGCTACTGAAGAAATAACGTGGGAAAAAGATGCGGAACAGACTGAATCCGTATTGGTGAAGGCGGGATGGAGTGATTGGCTGATTGTCGATCATTATCAGTTGGACGCGCACTGGGAGCGGTGCATTTGTCGTAGCAGCCGCGTTGGGCGGATTATGGTAATCGACGATTTAGCGAACCGTCCGCATGAGTGTGATGTATTGCTCGATCAGAATTATTACTGCAATATGCGAGAACGCTATGCAGGACTTATTCCAGATGATTGTACAGTGTTGCTGGGACCTGAATATGCGCTGTTGCGTGAGGAATTTTCCGTGGCTCATCGAAACATGAGGGAGCGTACCGGGGAACTGCGAAGAGTGTTATTGTTTTTCGGTGGGAGTGATCCGACTGGAGAGACATTGAAAGCGTTACGAGCGTGGGAGCTGTTTCTGGAAGCGATATATAGACAAGGAGAAGATCATAAACATTCTTTTATTGTCGATGTGGTTGTTGGTAAAGTGAATCCGCTGCGCGAAGAGGTGCGGCAAGCATGTGTGGAACTGACGGAGAAGTATACCACGGATATATGCCGGATTATGTACCATTGCCAGGTGAATAATATGGCTGAGTTGCTTGTAAAGGCAGATGTAGCACTTGGGGCCGGCGGTGTGACGACATGGGAGCGCTGTTATTTGGGGGTTCCTTCGCTTGTGGTAATGGTTGCGGATAATCAGGTAGAGACGACACAGGCTGTCGCAGAAGAAGGAGCGATTCGTCTGCTTGGGTGGCACGAAGAAGTGAGTGTAGAAAAAATAGCAGAAGAACTATATGATTTGTTTCGGCATCCAGAAGCGTTGTGCGCAATGAGCCAGGCTTCCTTACGCTTGATGGGTGCTGCGCGTGAAGAAATAGCTGGCGTGAACAAAGTAACGGAAGTTTTGGAAGAGGTGACAAGATGAATCACATACGTACGATTACGATTGGTGGAAAGAGCATTGGTCCCGATCATCCGCCATTTATCATTGCGGAAATGTCAGGGAATCATAACCAATCATTGGAGCGGGCACTTACAATTGTGGAAGCGGCAGCGCAGGCGGGTGTACATGCGCTGAAACTTCAAACATATACTGCGGATACAATGACGCTGGATATTTCAGAAGGTGACTTCTACATTGAGGACCCGAATAGCTTATGGAAAGGGAACTCGTTGTACAAGCTGTACCAGGAAGCATATACGCCATGGGAATGGCATAAGCCGATTTTTGACCGCTGCCGGGAGTTAGGGCTTATCGCCTTTAGCACACCGTTTGATGAGAGTGCGGTTGACTTTCTTGAATCGCTGGATGTACCCGCGTATAAAATCGCATCGTTCGAGAATACTGATTTGCCGCTTATCCGTAAAGTGGCAGCTACTGGTAAACCAATCATTATTTCAACGGGAATGGCGACGGCCGCTGAACTTGATGAGACAGTACGGGCGGCACGGGAAGCGGGATGTAAGGATCTCATTTTGTTGAAATGTACGAGCACATATCCGGCCACTCCAGAAAATACGAATCTACGTACATTGCCGCACTTGCAGCAGTTATTTGACTGCCAGGTAGGCTTGTCGGATCATACGATGGGAACCGGGGTTGCTGTGGCAAGTGTTGTGCTTGGTGCGACGGTTATTGAGAAGCATTTTACGCTTTCACGGGCGGATGGTGGAGTGGATTCGGCATTTTCGATGGAGCCGGAAGAAATGAATGCGCTCGTGATTGAGACGGAGCGGGCATGGCAGGCGTTGGGTCAAATCCAGTATGGTCCGACGGAGAAGGAGAAACCTTCCTTAAAGCATCGCCGTTCATTGTATGTAGTGCAGGATATGAAAGCGGGCGATGTGTTTACAAAAGAGAATGTACGCGCGATTCGTCCGGGGGCTGGATTGGCACCGAAATATTATGAACAACTGCTTGGCAGACAGGTGAAGTGTGATGTGAAGCGAGGAACACCTGTAACATGGGATTTGTTGTAGAAAGATAGAAGGTGGAAGGCATTAATATATATTGAGAACGGTGTACCTCGTATACAATTAATACAAGAGGTGCATTTTTTATAAATTTCTTAATGCGGCAGAGAAAAGTTCCGATACTTTACATAAGAGAATTGGAAGGAATTGCGTTTTTCGTATGAAGGGGGAGGAGTATAATGAGTACTGTAAACCGTATTACAGGTTTTTCCGGATTTGATACAGAGTCGTTAGTTCAGAAGCTTATGGCAGCCGAACGTGCGCCGATGGATAAGCTGAAATTAAAGAAACAGCAGCTTACGTGGAAACAGGATATGTATCGTGATATGAACAAATTTTTCGCGGCAACTTTTGCTGTAGTTGATAAGATGCGTTTGTCGAGTAATTGGAATACGATGAAGGTTACTTCTTCAAATGAAAGTACAGTATCAGCTTCTGGAGGAAATGCAAGTGGTTCCCATACAGTTCAGGTAATTCAGTTAGCTGGTTCTGCGAAGCTTTCCTCTAATGTATTCGGAACATACGAATATGGTCAAATTTATACAAATCCAATTCCAGCTACTGGTGTAACTATTGCTTCAACAGAGACATTAGAGATTAATTATAACGGGACGCTAAAAACTATTAGCATCGATCCGGGAACTTATACGAGTGATAGACTTAAAGACAAGATTCAAAGTGAGATTAATACGGAATTTGGTTCTAACAAGATTAATGTACAAAACATTGATGGACAATTGATATTCATGCCCACTGATTTTACTGGAGGTCCTGTCAATTTGAGTATAACTCCAAGCGCAGGAATAAATGGTATAGGATGGAATGGTTCGCCGACCAAAGTATTATCCCCTTCCAATAAAATTGATGAACTAGGCTTAGGCTTGCTTACTGGTGAAGTGGCTGATTTTAAAGTGAATGGTAAGACCATTTCGGTAGATCGAACCATGACCATTCAAGATGTAATTAACAGAGTCAACAGCTCTGGCGCAGGAGTTAGAATGAGCTTTGATAGTATAAATCAAACATTTTCTTTTGTAAGCCAAACAACTGGAAGCGCCTCTCAAGTTGTTCTGGAAGGAGTAACGGGAACAAGGGGGGAAGATTTCCTTAATAAGATTGGATTTGGTGCTGCTAATCGTAATTCATACGGTCAGGATGCGGTAGCCATCATTGATGGCGTAACCAGAACTTCTTCCACCAATTCCCTTACTGATGAAGGTGTAACTTATTCTTTAAAAAAAGTGACTGCTGTTGGTGAGCAAATTACGATTAATGTGGATCGCGATGTTGATGCGATGATTAATCAGGTGAAAGAGTTTGTTACGAAATACAACGAAATGGTAGAGGCGATTAGCCTTAAACTTAAAGAAAAAGTAAACCGAAAAATTCAGCCAATGAGCGATGAAGATCGGAAAAATATTAAAGAGGCTGACTTAAAGCTATGGGAGGAGGAGGCGAAAAAAGGACTCCTACGCAGTGATGACATCTTATCCAAAGCGCTTACGGATATGCGGATAACTCTTTACGGAGCGGTTAAAGGCAGCCGATCCGATGGTAAAGACGGATTACTCTCGCAAATCGGGGTCACCACTTCTTCCTTTACTGGTGAAAATGGTGGTTTTACCAAATCACCCGCTGCGATGGATGGGATGCTGGCAATTGATGAAGCGAAGCTTCGTAATGCAATTCAGGAAAACCCTGATAACGTGATTAAGCTATTTACTAATTATCCGGTAAGCGGTTCTGCAGGGAGTCCGGACTATGAAGGGCAGAAGGGTCTTGCGCATCGTCTCAAAGGTTTGCTGGATGATATTCAGGATCAGGTAAAGAAGCGCATTGATAATAAAGGTCTGGTTGGAGCCAATGATGATTTTTCTATCGAGAAAGAAATTCGCAGCATGACCAGAAGGTTGGAAGATTGGGAAGAGCGTTTGAACAGAAAAGAAGATATGTACTATAAGCGTTTTGCTCAGATGGAAAAAGTTATGAGTCAGGCCAGCGCACAAAGTTCCTGGATTGCTTCGCAAATGATGAAGTAATTTCACGTAAAGTAGAAACAAAGGAGGACATAATGATGAATCTAAACGATGTGACCTCCGCTTCTATATCGCACCATATGAACGTTACAACAGGTTTTGTTGAGGCGTCGCATACTGCAAAAAAAGCAGAACAGGAAACAACTGTTTTGCCAAAGGATACGATTACTTTCACTAAAGATATAGGACAATTGTTGCATATGCAAGAATATGAGCTGTCCGATATTGAAAAGCAGCGAGTAGAAAAAGTTGAAAAAGCGCTAAAAAGCATTCTAGGGCCAGAGAAGAGATGGGAATTTTCCGTGCATAAAGACTTGAAAGAGATTATGGTTAAGGTGATTGACCGGGAAACAAAAAAAGTGCTGCGCGAAGTCCCACCGGAAAAACTTCTTGATATGGTGGCTGGAATGTTGAAGACAACAGGACTTTTGATAGATAAGAAATGGTAATACAATTAGGATAAAAGGCCTTTTGAAAGGAGAGCTAATAAGATGAATACATTGGCTCAGCAAAAATACAAGCAAAATTCGATTACGACCGCTCCTCCGGAAGAATTGACGCTGATGCTTTATAAAGGTGCTGTTCGCTTCATTAACGCAACACAAAAGGCATTAGCGGAAGGGAATATTGCTGAAGCGCATCGTTTGAATATCCGGGTACAGGACATTGTTGCAGAGTTGATGGGCGGATTAAATATGGATATTCCGATAGCCAAAGATCTAATGAAACTTTACGATTTTCTGCTTCATCGTCTGGTCGAAGCCAACGTGAAGAAAGATTCTGCAATATTAGAAGAAGTTAAAGGATTCTTCAATGAATTTATTGAAGTATGGACAGAAGCAATAAAAATTGCGAAACGGAAATAAAGAAGATGTATAGCAAAGAAAGGTTATATTATCTGGAACAGTTTTTGGCCTATACAGAGGAATTGGTCACCGCTCTGGAAGAGGAGCGGTATGAAGAGTTGGATGCACTATTGGAAAAGCGACAGCAAGTGATTGTAGCTGTTGATGCATTGGATGCGGCAGCAAGTCCGCAGGTTGTGCAAGCCAGTAAGCCGCTGTATTTATCTTTATTAACAAAAATTGAGCAGCAGGACAGACAGTTTCGGGAATTAGCTGAAAAGAAAAAACAGGAAACGGCTTATGAATTGCAGAAAATACGTGCATCGAAAAGGCTAAACCGCTCCTATCGGAATAGCCCTTATAGTAACGAAGGGTACTATATTGACCAAACCATCGGTTCGACAAAAGTATAAGCTAAGGCCAGAACTGGTCTTAGCTTATATTTCGTATAAATACGGAAAGGTTGGCTAGCAATGATGAGCGGAAGTGCACAGCAAACATTTGTGAGAAACCTGAATTTTTTTCGAAAGCATTACCCATCGTTTTATGAGCTGTTGCAGGGGAAGGAGCCCGTACGTGTAAACTATCGTGTACAGCAGGCGAGAAAAGCCGCTGTGCCTGTTATCGAGGCAAACAGGGATGGCAGATGGCAAGCGATACATAGCATGTATGATCCGCTTCAGGAAGCGGTGCGTTGGGCGCAAACGGCTTTGAAAGAAGAGACGACGGAAGTTATATTGTTTGGACTTGGCTTGGGCTATTTTATGGAAGCGTTACTTGCAATAAAGCCGGAGCTAAGGTTTTATATTTTAGAGCCGGATATGGATATATTCTTACATTCGATGGCAGTGCGTGATTGGACAACTTTTCCCTGGCATCAAGTGTCCTATTTAGCGTTTGGTTCGAACGATGACGTGTTATACGGACTGCATCAGTCGTATTTTGCACACGTGCATGAGAAAATGCAAATTCTTGAACTCCCTTCATATACCCGTATATATGAAGCGGAACATCAGCGTTTTATTGAAACGTTAAAGGATAATCGAGAACAGTATGTGACCAATATGATGACGACGCTTTTCTTTGAAAAAGTTTGGGTTCGCAATGTGGCCAGGAACATAGAGAAAGTGGCATCTACCCCATCCATTTTTTCTATGGCATCATTATTTCAAGATCGTATTATCATTATAGCTGCTTCCGGGCCATCCCTAATTGACTCTATTCCCGCGATTCGAAAAGCAAAGAAGGAGCAGAAAGCTCTCGTAATTGGGGCCGGTACAGGTGTAAATGCATTGCTTAAGCAGGGAATTATTCCTGATGCATTTGTGTCGTACGATCCACACGATCCGAATTATCATATACTGAAACCGGTGTTTGCGAGCGGGATTCCACTTATCTTTGCAAGCACGCTTCATTATGGGATTGTGAATGAATATGAAGGACCGATGGCACATTTTATTACGTCCCAGGATTATATGTATCCTTATTTGGATAAAAGATTCAATCGATTTGAGACGATTGCAGATTCTCCAACGGTGACGCTGATTACGATGCAACTGATGTTGAAAATGGGGTGCAAAGCGATTTATTTGGCTGGCCAGGATTTGGCGTACATCGGGCAGAGGAGCTATGCGGAAGGGACATCTGCTCAGCATGATGAGGTAAACGATACGCTTAAGCGGGGGACATCCGGTGCACTGCAAGTGATCAACAATCAAGGTGAATGGGCAGAAACAAACGAAAGCTTTTTAAATATGAAAAGGAACATTGAATGGGTTATTAAAAGGAATGAAATTAATAATATATTTAATCTTTCGGCTTATGGTGCCAAAATCGAAGGGATTCCATACAAATCAGTACCTGAATTAATTCAAATACTTGACGCGGAAGAATCACAGCCTATTGAATTTGTATTTCCGGAAGTGAATCCGAAAAAGAAGCAGCGTTTTCTCGAAATTTTGCATCGTGATATCCGTTCATTCGCTCGGAATATCCAAAAAATAGAAACTCTTTGGGCGAAAATGGATAAAGAAGATAGGCTACATCCGATTCGATGCGAACAATTG
Source organism: Aneurinibacillus danicus (assembly GCF_007991215.1). Lineage (GTDB taxonomy): Bacteria > Bacillota > Bacilli > Aneurinibacillales > Aneurinibacillaceae > Aneurinibacillus > Aneurinibacillus danicus. Next base: position 12,358 of record NZ_BJXX01000170.1, on the reverse strand, counting down.
GTTATAGAGTATAACTCGATTGTAGATCGTTTTGTAAACAACCCCGGGTTTATGGCATTGTTTTATCCGTGGATGCAAGTTCATCTGCAACATATGCAGCGAGCGCTTCACCAGATTAAGGACCTGCCGCTTCATAAGCATTTTCCTGTCCTTCGCGATTTAATGTCAACATTTGTACCGGAGGCAAAGGCAGCGTTGCAATTCTATCAAGAGACATTTAAGGAGATGAAATAAGAGAAATGAACGTACTTGTAACAGGTGGAGCAGGATTCATCGGACGCTGGGTGGTAAAGCGTCTGCTGGAAGATAAACATAATGTTTGGATTGTAGATGATTTATCAAACGGACGCCGGGAAAACATAGAAGAATTCCTTTCAAATCCGGGCTTGAAAGAATTTATTGTCGGCGACATTAAAGATGAAGCGCTGCTTGCTCAATTATTTGAGAAGGGGCAATTCGATATCTGCTACCATCTTGGCGCTTCTATTAATGTACAGGATTCTATCGACGACCCGCGCACCACATTCAACAACGATACAGTGGGCACGTTCTATGTCATGGAACAATGCCGCGCACATAACGTCAAAGTCGTATTTATGAGCACATGCATGGTATATGATCGCTGCACAGATGAAGCGGGAATTACCGAAGAGCATCCCATCAAGCCTGCTTCTCCGTATGCAGGCTCGAAAATCGCGGCTGAGAATATGGTTCTCTCCTATTATTATGCGTATGGACTACCGACGGTTGTTATCCGGCCGTTTAACACATACGGTCCGTTCCAGAAAACGGGCGGAGAAGGCGGCGTTGTCGCCATCTTTGTGCGCAACCAGTTGAAAGGATTACCGATTCAAATCTATGGCGACGGAACGCAGACAAGAGACTTATTGTATGTAGAAGATTGCGCGCGCTTTGTCGTCCAGGCAGGTTATTCGGATAGAGTGAACGGACAAATTGTAAACGCAGGACTGGGCCGGGACATTTCAATCAACGAACTGGCCGAACTGATTGCGGCAGGAAACGAAGTAGCGCCAGAGCAGGTAGAAATAAAGCATGTACCTCACATTCATCCGCAGAGTGAGATTCAGAAGCTGCTGTGTAACTATGAAAAAGCCGAGCGCCTACTAAATTGGAAACCGGAAGTAGATTTAGAAGAGGGCATTGCACGTACACGGGAGTGGATTCATACCAGTCATTTACTGTAGAAAGCGAGGAAAAACATGAACCAAATGGAGAAACTCGCGATTCATGGAGGAAAACCAGTACGAAACTCTTTACTTTCATACGGCTCACAGTGGGTGACAGAAGAAGATATTGCCGCAGTGGTTGAAACGATGCGAAGTCCCTTTCTTACGCAGGGGCCGCAGATTATAGAGTTTGAACGCAAAGTGGCAGACAAGAGCGGAGCTAAGTATGCGGTGGCTTTCTGTAATGGAACGGCGGCGCTGCATGGTGCTATGTTTGCTGCAGGAATAGGAGAAGGCGATGAAGTGATAACCAGCCCCCTAACATTTGCAGCAACATCCAACTCTGTACTGTATCAGGGAGGAATACCGGTGTTTGCGGACATTGACCCTCATACCTATTTGCTGGACGTGGAAGCGGCCCGCAATGTTATTACACCACATACCAAGGCGATAGTTCCTGTTGACTTCTCCGGACAGCCGGTGAATATGCAGGCGTTTCGGGCACTGGCGGATGAACATGGACTGGTCTATATCCAGGATGCGGCCCATTCACTTGGGGCTTCGTATGATGGAAAGCCTGTGGGCTCGATTGCGGATATGACAATGTTTAGCTTTCATCCCGTTAAGCCGGTTACTACGGCAGAAGGCGGGGTTATCGTAACAAATAATGAAGAGTACTACGAGAAACTTCTTCGCTTCCGTTCTCACGGAATCACAAAGGACAATCGATGGATGGAAGGGAAATCTGAAGGGTCCTGGTATTATCAAATGATAGAACTCGGATATAACTATCGTCTGACCGACATTCAAGCTGCGCTTGGCGTGACGCAAATGGAACGTCTTATGGAGTTTCTGAGCAGAAGAAATGAGATTGCACGGCAATATGATGAGGCGTTTGCGGGTCTAGAACGCGACGGCTTGCTTCGCAGGCCGGTAGTAGATGTAAAAGCTGTCTCGGGATGGCATTTGTATGTCATATCACTCGGTCTGGAAAATCTAAAAACGGGGCGGCGAGAAGTGTTTGAGGCGCTGCAGGCGGAAAACCTTGGCGTCAATGTTCATTATATCCCTGTCTACTGGCATCCGTATTATAAAAAGCTGGGCTATGAGAGAGGAATTTGCCCGCGTGCTGAGCAGGCCTATGAGACATTTGTAACGATCCCTCTCTTTCCAAGAATGAGTGATGAAGACGTACAAGATGTAATTGCTGCGGTAGAAAAAGTGGTTACTTTTTTTGCAAAGGCGTAATACAGCATGTTTATAGAAGATCGCTTCTTTATTAAAGAGAGGCGGTCTTTTTTTCGTTCTATCCTTCTGTAAGTTCGGCTGCTTTTTTCCGATATACCGAGTAGAAGCTTTAGTGTGCGGAGAGGAGCAGCGACATGAAAGTTTTTGATTTTTTGCGTAACACAGGTGGTATGCCGACCGCGGGACGCAATTCCGATAGTCGTCCATCATCGGCGATGGAAGCGGTAATTAAAGAAAGAGTTTCGGCAAATGAAGCGATCGTAGAGATAGAAGGGAAGAAAGTAAAGGCGGTATTTGAAAACGGAGTGCCGGCTCAATCCCGCGTGTCGGTACAGGTGACTGCGGCTAAAGAAGACAGGATTCAGGTTCGCGTAGCGCAGCAGACAGAAACAGACATGGATAGTACGGGGAAAACGGGACAGAACATAGAACGGATAATGCGTGAAGCGGGCGTGAAGGCCACTCCGGAAATGCGTGAAGCGGTCCGGATTTTATTTGATGGCAAGCAACCGGTAACGAAAGAAACAATAAAAAACGTTGAACAGATCTTGCAAAAAGGTGAAGGAACGGTTCAGCAGAAGCTGGATGCTTTGCAGATTATGATGAAAAAAAATATCCATGTTACCGTTAAAAGTTTCGAGGCGGTATTTCGAACTCTGCACGGACCTACTCTGGATCAATTAGTAGAAAGAATGGCAGATGAGTTGCCGGAGTTAGCCGGAAAACCGACTGGGGGTGAAAAAACGACTGCGCGGGCGAATCACCAGGCGGCAAGAGTAGAGATGATGGAAAAGAATGCGCAGCCAGAAAAGCCAGAGGTTAGACTTGCGCGCCAGCTGGCAACGCTGCGTGATGCTGTAGTGCAAGCGGAGAAACAGAAAGGCACGATTGATAAAGAACAGTTGCAGAAACTGATTCGGGAGATGGAAAATACGCTGGAGGCAGCCAAAGAAAGCAGTGCTATTTCCAAAGAGACGGGACAGCGGGTAGAACGGTTGACAAGGCAAATGCAGAACCTGACGCAATCTGCAGTAGGTCAATCGAAAATGTCGGTAGATCAGGTGACCAGGGTAGCTGACCGCCTTGAGCTAAATCGGTTAATCAAAACGATAGCAATGGAAGTGAAAGACAGAACAGAAGCATCTGTGTCTCTGCCTAACTCCCGGGCAGAAGATGTTGATAAAGCAGTAAGAGAGAATGCCCGGCAAGAAGCAAGAAGAGTGCAGCCACAGGTAAACCGAGAAACAGCAGGGAGAGAAGGCAGCCATACATTAGCCCGTCAACTGGATACGATGGTAAAGGTGATTTCCGGTAGACAACCGGTTAACAGGGAGGCACTTCAGCAGCTTGTACAGCAAGTGAAATTCCATCCGGAATTAGCGCAGGTAAATTCAGGCGCACGGGAGCAAATACAGAAAGCTGTCCAGCAGATAGAGCAGGCGGTGCATGAAACGCCACAGACCGAGAAGGTGGTATCAGCGGACCGATTAGCCCGGCTCGTTGACCGTGCGAATTTGGAGCAGGCGGCAAAATTGGCGGCACGGGAAACGAGTTTAGCTCCTTCTATTGTTGTACCTGGAAGCGGACGTGGAGAAAAGGCAATACGTATGGAAGGTGCAAACGGTCATCATGTACCTCGGTTGTCTCAAAAGATTGAAGTACTAGCGAAAGCTGTTTCCAGCGGGCAACCGATAAATAAAGAAGCTTTGAGACAGCTTGTAGAACAAATTGGGCGAAGTCCAGAGTTCACCCGGTTAAGCACCGAAACACGAGAGCAATTAGAAAAAGCAGTAAAACAAATAGAACAAGCGGTACGAACAACGCCATCGAATGAAAAGATTGTATCGTCTCAACGACTGGATCGTTTTGTCGACCGCGCCAATTTAGAACAGGTGTCTAAACAAGCATCTCGTGAATTAAACTCTGCTCAAGTAAAACAGGAAACACTGAGCCCTTCTTCTACTATAGCAAAGGGAAACGCACCGACAGAGAGCATTATACAGAGCAGAGAGAAACAAGCAGGCATAGGCGGAAGTCAACAGCTATCGGAGAAATTAGAAACATTGGTGAAAGCAATAGCCAGTGGGGGACAACTGGATAAGAAGCTCTTGGAACAATTTGTTCGACAAATCAAAGAGAGTCTGGAATTGAAAAGTATGAGTGTTCAAACCCGGCAAGCTGTTCAGCAAGCCGTTGCTTCGCTGGAACAAGTCATGCGCCAGGTTCCATCATCGCAACCGAGTGTGTCAGGGCGGGTGCTTGCGGAGAGAGGAAGTCTCCGTCTGCTAGAGCAGGCGACGAAGTCCGTGTCACAAGAGATAAAGCTGAATACATCTTCCGAAAGCAACCGTCCGGCAGAGCGTTTGGCACAGAAACTTGAAGTGCTGGCGAAAGCCGCCTCCAGCGGGCAGCCCATAAATAAGGAAGCATTGCGGCAACTGGTAGAGCAAATTAAGCAAAGTCCGGACCTCGCCCAATTGAGCGCTGTCACGCGTGAACAAATTCAAAAAGTGGTGAACCAAGTCGAGCAAACGGTGTATAAGATACGGACGAATGAACGGGAAGTTTCCGCAGAGCAGGTGATAAAAAATATATCGGCACAGCGCGATGCTGTCCCTGTTGAGCCAAAAGGACATCTTTCTCCCGAAGTAAAGCCGCAAGTTGCCGAACTAGAAAAAGAAGAGGTACCTTCTGAAAAAAGTGCTTTACGTAAGGTGCAGAGGGAAGTGGCAGAGCGGGTTCTCGTCATTCGAACCGAGGGAAGGGTGACGCGTCAGCAAATCGAAGGGCTTCAGCAAGCGGTACAAAATCTAATCCGTGAAGCCGGAGGCAGTGTTGCCCTCCAACAGGATACCCGGCGCTTTATGGAACAGATAAGCAAAGATCTTCGTATGTCGATGAGCTATGAAGCGGTAGGGCGAAGTGCCGAAGGGAAAATCATTGTGCAGCGTACTGCCGATCAGCTTATTCAGGCTTTCAAGCTGCCGGTTGTGGAAACGGCAAAAGGGGAAGCGGTACAGAGGCAGGCAGATGCACTGCAATCTTCGTCACCAGTGGTATTGAAAACGATGGCGCAGACGTATGAGCGTCTGAGTGGAATCGTAGCCGCAGCCCGAGCAGAAATACAAAGCTCATCTGGAGTTACGGCATCAGCGCTTTTGCATGGAAAAGAATTATCCGGTTCAAGTTTCGGCTTAGAAACGGGAAGAATGCCTCAACAAATTTTGCAGGATGTTCAATGGTTGCTGGAAACGACCATAGAAACGGAAGGGCTTCCTAAAGAAATGGTTCAGAAACTACATCCTTTGCTCTCCGCGTTAGAAGAAGCGGCAGTGTCGCAGGCTTCATTTGCAACGGGAGAAATCGATGCGCTCTTTGAACAGGATGCGGCTCAGCGTATCCAGGTGGATGCAGATGCGGCGCTTACGCAGATTCATCGTTTGTTTGAAGAAGAAGCGGGACGTCTGGCGGCTTATGCTAATGTGCAAGCAGCTAATTTCGAACTCATCTCCCATTATATTCCAGAACATCTGCGCCAGGTAGCCGAAGAATTTATGCAGACGAAGAAAGAAATCCTTAGTAACGTAGAGCGAATGAGTCAATTTCTGCGGCAAGAAATTCCGCAGGCATCATCTTATATTAAGCAAGTAATCGAGCCGACGATTGAGATGGTAAACCGTCTCGTTTCTAAAGGTGAGTTTGCGCTGTTTGCCGATATGGAGTTTGAGCACAGTGTATTGAAAATCAGTGGGCAATTGCAGGATATAAAAAGCATGCTGGATAAAGGCCAGACAGAACAGGCACTGCGGTCATTCCAGGCTATCCGCAGCGAATTGGAAAAGCTGAACTGGCAGCCTTCTTACATGAAGGTAGAGCGTTTTTTCTCCAAAAAAGCGGGTGAAGGCAGGCTGCAAAATCCGCTCGAACTATACGGTAGAGAATGGAAGAATAATGAATTAACCGGGCGCGGAGTACAAGAGTGGATGCGTGGGATGGGACTCGGATACGAACGGGAAGCGATTGAGTGGATGAGCCGTCGAGCCGGTGAAAATAGAGAAATGGGGACCGGTGTATGGAACGGAAACAGCCTCAACCTGGGGCAGGGCTCTTCTTTGACCTCCGGTGGTGTACCTTCCGGACATAAAACAGAAGCTTTTCCGTCGTTTACTCAATCCGGTCAGCAGTCCTTCCAGTCTCAGGACGAAAGACCACAGAACATGAAGAGTATGATTATGGACCAGTTGGAGAACGGCAATCTCTCGCCACGCGCGCGTGAAGTACTTGAACAGACGCTATCCAATGTAACCGGTCAGCAGCTTCTTTCTAAGCATGAGCCGGGGGCACCGGTACAAACCATGTATTTTCAATTGCCGCTGCCCTGGGAAGAGGGGATGCAGAATGTACAAATGCATATCCATTCCCGAAATAACGGAGAGCAGATGGATTGGGAGAATTGCAGCCTCTTTTTCTTCCTTTCCACACCGAGGTTCGGTGATACAGGCATTGGCGTGACCGTAGTAGAACGGGATATGACATTGCGGATTCAAAATAATCACCCGCAGGTAGAGAGAGCTTTTGAACCGTACATCCCTCAGTTAAAAGAGCAATTGCAAGGACTAGGATATCGTATCCAGGGCATTTCGTTTGCGCCAATGAATGAGCCTATTCAGGAAAAGAAGCCTTCCGCTCTTCCACTTGTTGACGTAGAGAAAGCGAGAGCCAAAGCGGCTTCTATGATGGTGCGTGAAGGAGTAGATCTCTCTATATGATTCACAAATATTTTCGTCGCCCGTCAGCTGACGCTAAGAAGGAACCCACACGGGCGGCGGTGATTCGATATGACAAAGAGAAAGATAATGCTCCGGTTGTCGTGGCACAAGGACGAGGAGAAGTAGCGAGGAAAATTATCGAAAAAGCGAAGGAAAGCAATATTGCGTTGCAGGAGGACGCCCTCTTGCTGGATAATTTGTTCTCGTTGGACTTGGGCAATCAGGTTCCGCCTCAACTTTATCAAGTAATAGCAGAAATCTTGCTGTTGGTACGACGGGCCAACATAGGAGAAACAGGAACAGCCCCGGCTTTCAGGCCTGTGATAACAACCCACTCCGTACGTGACACTGCGTATTGGGATGAACCTGACGAAGATGAAAAGGATATAAGCCTCGAAGATTTATTGGGAGCTATAAAAAATATTTAGGTAAATGGTAATGTTTTCTTTAAAATCATCTTAAAATATTGGATTTTACACCGATACAAAAGGTAGTTAATAAGAATTAAACAAGAGAAAGCAAGGTGGCATGATGATGGAGCGCGTAATTACGCCGGAGAATGTCGAGTTAAGCGATATTCATGACCGTCCTGAATTGATTACTTCTCTGCTTTACAAAAAGTTTCTACAAAAAATAGATGAAGCGATAGAAGCGACACCCCGGCGCAAATATGACAAGGCAAATAGCGCTTTACAGCTTTGTAACGATATCGTTACCCGCCTTGGTTTTGGCATTAAGTATGAAGCGGGTGTGCTGGCGGACCGCTTGGAGATGCTATACCAGTATGTATTTGAATTGGTTTTAGAAGCGAATCGCACAAAAGATGTTGCCAAGATGGAAGAAGCGAAACGAATCATTAAAGATCTTGACGAAGCATGGACAATTGCGATGGAAAAAGTTAAGCAGTCGGGCAATGCAGCCCCTTCGACAACTGCTGGAATAAAAGCAAGAAGGCCGGCTCTTAATCCCTATGAGCGGATGGAGATTGATCAGGAAACGTTGGAACAAGCCCAGGCTAAGCCGAGGGAGTTATAAAAAGAAAAATTATTGGAGAGTGAATGTAAATGCGTATTAACCATAATATTTCGGCATTAAACTCATACCGTAATTTATCCCAGAACCAAATCGGTATGGGAAAAGTGCTGGAGAAGCTGTCTTCAGGCTACCGTATTAACCGTGCTTCAGATGATGCTGCAGGTCTTGCAATCTCCGAGAAGATGCGAGGTCAAATTCGAGGTTTGCAGCAAGGGCAACGTAATACAATGGACGGTATCTCGCTGATTCAGACAGCGGAAGGTGCGTTGCAAGAAGTGCATGCAATGTTGCAGCGCATGCGTGAGCTGGCGGTTCAGGCGGCGAACGATACATATTCTACAACCGATAAAAAAGCGTCTCAGGATGAAGTTAATGAGCTATTGAAACAAATCGACGACATTGCGAAAACGACGGAGTTTAATGGTGTATTGTTACTGTCTTCCGGTAAAAACCCTAACGGAGTTATCGGCATCAGCGGAAAAATAGGCATCCAGTTTGGGGCCAATACGGACAATTATCTGGAGCTTAAATTATCTGGCGGTATTAACAAAACAATTACCAAATCAGGCGTGAATACTACTTTTACACTGCAAATCAGCGGAGCGCGCATTGACCTTAAGACTTTGAAGCTTGTCAGTGGCGGTTACCCTGGTATTAATATGAGCCAACTGCTCTGGACTTCTGAAGGTGCACGCAATGCGATTGCCATTTTTGATAACGCCGTTCAGGCGGTATCCGCAATCCGTTCCTATTTTGGTGCGATTAACAACCGCCTTGAACACGCAGTTAACAACCTGTCTAACTATGCAGAAAACCTAACAGCGGCTGAATCCCGCATCCGTGACGCGGACATGGCGAAAGAGATGACAGAGTTTACGAAGTACAACATCATTAACCAATCCGCAACGGCGATGCTGGCGCAGGCCAACCAGCTGCCGCAGGGTGTTTTGCAACTTCTCAAAGGCTAAATAAATTTGAAAAAGGAACTCTTGAAGATTCGTTCTTCGGGGGTTCTTTTTTTAGTGTAGGAAAGTATATTGCCTTATCACTGTAAAGTCATATACACTTCCCCCACGGTACTTTATGAAAAAAACTTTTCTTTTTTTCGTAATAACAATTGGAAGAATATACAGATTATTGTTTAACTATTCAATTGGCAGAACTTTAAAGTGATAAAGCGATAAATAAACCAAAAAAATTCTATCAATTCCTGTACTTTTTCATTGTAATTGACTAAAGACCTCCTTATAATTAAAGAAAACATGATTATCTACAAACAAACTGAACGAATCAAAGGGGGACATTAGGCACAATGCGGACGCAAAAAACAATGAAAGCGCTTTTTTCGGCGCTCATGCTGGTGCTGCTCGCCGTCATGGTAGCGGCGTGCGGCGGTGGAGACAAAGGGGCAAGCCAGCAGGCCAGCGGACAGGCTGAACAGGGGAAAGAAGCTTCTTCCGGCGGGGAAAAGAAAGTACTGAAAGTCGGAACCGATGCAGCGTATCCACCGTTCGAGAAGCAAGGTCCGGACAGCAAGCCGGTGGGCTTCGATATGGACATCATTAAAGCGATTGCGGAAGTCAACGGCTGGGAGCTTCAAATAGAGCATGCCGGATGGGACCCGCTGTTTGAAGACATCGATAAAGGAAAGCGTGACATCGGAATTTCCGCCATCACCATCAATGACGAGCGCAAGCAAAAATACGATTTCTCCGATCCGTACTTTGATGCATTCCAGTTAATCATGGTACCGGAAAGCGCAAACGTAACGAAAATCGAAGACATTAAAGACATGCGCGTAGCCGTACAGAGCGGTACGACAGGTGCCGATCTGGCTGAGAAAGTCCTGGGCAAAGGCAATCCGAAGCTAAAAGGTTTTGATGATACGCCGTCTGCGGTGGAAGAGCTGTACGCGAAGCGTGTAGACGCTGTTGTAGCTGATAATGCGGTGCTGAATGACTTCCTCAAAACGTCTGGCAAAGAAGGCTATAAAGTAGTAAAAGACCCGAATGTTGTGCCGGAGCAATACGGCATCATGGTGAAGAAAGGCAACAAAGAACTGCTTGATGAAATCAACAAAGGGCTGAAGACCATCAAAGAAAACGGCAAGTATGACGAAATCTACAAGCAGTACTTTGGCGAAGAGAAAAAATAAGCAGAACATGCAAAAAAGCATCTAGGCAATCGAATGTTTATCCGATATAATGAATACGTTATGCATAAAGAGAGTGCGCGCGGACAAGTTCTCGCGCACTTTTCGCCTGTTTATCGAGAAAGCTTATGAAGAAAGGCTGTGGACGTATTGGAACTGGATTGGGGCGTCATTTACGAGTACCGTGAGATGTTTATCCGCGGTGTAGGATATACGATTCTCTTCACTTCTGTCGGTGTGTTTATGGGAACGATTCTCGGATTAATCTTCGGTCTGGGCCGCCTGTCGAAAAATCCGTTGCTGCGCTGGCCGTCTGTCGCCTACATAACCGTGTTTCGGGGGACGCCTCTGTTTGTGCAGATTCTTTTGATTCACTTTGCGGCGATTCCTGAGATTTGGGCGCTGTTTACCGATGGAGAGCCGCCGTCCGCCGTATTCTCCGGTTTCGTGGCACTGTCTCTCAATGCGGGCGCCTACATAGCCGAAATCTTCCGTGCAGGGATTCAATCGATTGACCGGGGCCAGATGGAAGCGGCACGTTCACTGGGAATGAATCATGGGCAGGCGATGCGTTTCGTTATCCTGCCGCAGGCATTCAAGCGTATGATTCCGCCGCTCGGTAACGAGTTCATCGCGCTGCTGAAGGATTCCTCGCTGCTGGCGGTTATTGCGGCGCCGGAACTTGCGTACGCGGGGTATGCGACAGCTAAATCGACATTCGCCCGCTGGGAGTCGTACCTGACGATGGCGGTCATCTATTTAATTCTAACGCTTATCATCTCTCGTTTTGTCGCTTACCTTGAGAAGCGCTTTGCGACAGAGTAAATCATTTTCTAAATTGTCGAATAACGGCTGGTTTCGTCGAGCGATTTAATTTGACTTAGGGCTGTGGGGGATGGTATAGTCAAGATGTGGGAAAAACAACAACTTGTTCCCATATTTTATTGACGGAAAGGGATGTATTTGATGCAAGGTAAAGTTAAATGGTTTAACGCTGAAAAAGGTTATGGTTTCATCGAACGCGAAGACGGAGACGACGTATTCGTACACTTCTCTGCTATCCAAGCAGAAGGTTTCAAATCGCTCGAAGAAGGACAAAGCGTTGAATTCGAAATCGTTGAAGGCGCTCGTGGACCTCAAGCAGCGAATGTTGTTAAGTTGTAATATGCATCACCTTTCCTGGTAATGGAAGTAAGGTAGATTCAAATACAACGAACGATAACTACACCCCCGGATATATTTCCGGGGGTTTTCAGTATAAGAAAGTGTATTTTGCTTTACAGTAATAAAGCGAAATATACTTTCCTTCCATGCCCGCGAGTTTTTCTCAATTCTCTAGCAGTTTTTTAATATTGGCCAGGACCCGTTCATTCCGTACAGACTTTTCCCAGGTGTGGTCGATGTCCCGTTCGAGGGAAGAAAGCCGCTCCATGATTTCCGTATGATTTCGTCCAACTTTTTCCTCTACGCGGTGCAGGTTACCTTCGAGGCGATGGACATCCATAGTAAGCGCTTCGAGTTTCGCGTTTGTCGTCTCCTGGTTTTTCAATAGCGATGCTATCTCCTGTTTTATTCCGTCCTGTCGCAGTTCCACATTCGCTGCTCTCCGGTCGAGGTTTTCTACTCTTTGTTCAAGATTTGCCACCCTCTGGTCGAGGTTGTCTACCTTCTGTTCAAGATTTGCTGTCCTCTGGTCGAGGTTGTCTACCTTCTGTTCAAGATTTGCTGCCCTCTGGTCGAGGTTGTCTACCTTCTGCTCGAGCTTCGCCACCCTCTGGTCGAGATTCGTTACTTTTTCGTTTAGTTGTTTTAAATCTTCTTTAACGGGCTGCAATTCCTCACGAAGCAAACTGCGAAAAGCATTCAACATTTCATCGCTCGACACGGCTTATTTCCTCCCCCCATTCGTACGTATTCCTATGTACAATACAGTATAGCATAAAACCAAATCCTTGCGCTTTTACTTT
>NZ_BJXX01000169.1 GCF_007991215.1 Aneurinibacillus danicus | reverse complement strand
GGAACAAAAAATGCAATCCGTGCAGGGCAAGCTAAAAAAGTAAGTGTTAGAGAATGGGAGAGAAGAGCATGAGCAAAACATTCAAGATTGCAGTTATTCCTGGCGATGGGATTGGCCCGGAGGTCATCAACGAAGGGATTAAGGTCCTGCAGAAAGTGGCGGAACAAAGTGACTTCCAATTCGAGTTCACGCATTTTCCCTGGGGATGCGAATATTACGTAGAGCACGGCAAAATGATGGCGGATGACGGTATCGAACAGCTAAAATCGTTTGATGCGATTTATTTGGGGGCGGTAGGCTATCCGGGCGTTCCCGATCACATCTCGCTATGGGATTTGCTATTGAAGATTCGCAAAGAGTTCGACCAGTACGTCAATATCCGACCGATTACACTGCTGAAGGGAGCACCTTGTCCGCTGAAGAACGTGAAGAGAGAGGACATCGATATGCTGTTCATCCGGGAGAACAGCGAAGGCGAATACGCCGGTGCCGGGGATTGGCTGTTTAAGGGGAAGCCAGAGGAAGTGGTCCTGCAGACAGGCGTTTTCTCTCGCAAGGGAACAGAGCGGATTATTCGCTACGCATTTGAAACGGCGCAAAAAATGAAGAAATCGGTCACCAGCATCAGCAAAGGAAATGCTCTGAATTATTCCATGGTGTTCTGGGACCAGGTCTTTGAAGAAGTGAGCCGGGACTATCCGGATGTGCCAACCTATTCCTACCTGGTGGATGCGGCCAGCATGTTTATGATTACACAGCCGAAGCGGTTTGAGGTCGTGGTGACATCCAATTTATTCGGTGATATTCTTACCGATTTGGGGGCCGCCCTCGCCGGTGGACTTGGTTTGGCTGCCGGAGCGAATATCAACCCGGAGCGAGCGTATCCGTCTATGTTTGAACCGATTCACGGCTCGGCTCCCGATATTGCCGGAAAAGGCCTGGCCAACCCGCTTGCGGCAATTTGGTCTGCCAGTCAAATGCTGGACTTTTTCGGATACGAACAGCAGGGACGGATGGTGCTGGATGCAATCGAGCAATTATTGGTAGAAAAAGAGGTCCTTACCCCGGATATGGGCGGTACCGCTTCCACATCTGAAGTGGGAGATCGGGTGGTTGAGCTTTTGAACAATCGATAAGGATATGCGCGGACAGTCGGATGATACGAACTGTCCGCTTTGTTATGTAGGCTTCGTATGGGCGGTAGGTATCACGTGGATTTGGCAAAGTTTAGTACCATTACCCCCGCAATAATGAGAATCAGTCCAATGAGAATTTGCAGGTTAAAGGCCTCTTTCCAAACCACGACACCGATAATCGCGGTTAGCGCCGTTCCTATCCCTGACCAAATCGCATATGACATGCTGAGCGGGAGTGTCTGAAGTGCCAGGGAAATAAAATAGAAGGCCGATCCGAAGCCTGCCATCACACCCAAACTAGGCAGCAGTTTTGAAAAACCTTCTGACATTTTTAGCATGGAAGTTCCAAAAACTTCGCTCAAAATCGCAATCATTAAAAATACATAGCCGTTCATGATGTATCCTCCCCTACTTAAGCTTACCTTTGGATTTTCATCCAATTTATAACGTATTCCCTCATTGTAATTCATTATCTCACAAAAGGGGTTATTTTCGTATTGAGTAAATGTTCCGGACCTAGAAGATGGCCATGGCTTTTTCGCCGCAGTCCCGACATGAAAATCGTGGGAAGAACAACTGACTTTTGCGGTACGAAGGAAAAGAGAGAAAAGAACGAGAGAATGATTTCAGGGAATAAATATGTGAAAAAATAAAAAATTAAGATAATATAGAGAATAGAACGGAAAATAAGCATAAGGGGGAAATACAGTGCGAGAAGTAGTCATTGTCGAAGCAGTACGAACGCCGATTGGGAAACGGGGAGGCGCATTGAGTGCCATGCGTCCCGATGATTTGGCGGCACAGGTGTTGAAGGAGTTGGTCGTACGCTCAGGAATCTCTTCTGATATGATTGAAGATGTCATCATGGGGTGCGTATCGCAAAGCGGAGAACAGGCCGGAGACATTGCGAGAGTCGCCGCTCTGCTTGCCGGCTATCCGATTGAAGTACCGGGTGTCACTATTGATCGCCAGTGCGGGTCCAGCCAGCAGGCTGTCCATTTCGCCGCCCAGGCCATTCTCAGCGGGGACATGGACATTGTCGTCGCGGCCGGTGTGGAAAGCATGTCCCGTGTTCCGATGTTTTCCAATTTGCAGGGATCGGAATGGAACGAGAAATTAACCGCGCAGTTCGGTGCATTTAATCAGGGGATTTCCGCTGAACGAATCGCGGAAAAATGGGGATTTAGCCGGCAGCAAATGGATGAATTCGCTCTGGGAAGCCATCAAAAGGCGATTAAGGCCCAGGATGAAGGCTGGTTTGACCGGGAAATCATACCGCTCGATATTCAGCAGCCCGATGGGACGACCGTTCGCGTAACACAGGACGAGGGACCGCGTCGGGAAACGTCGCTGGAGAAGCTGGGCACATTAAAACCCGCCTTTCTTGAAAATAGTCGCATCCATGCAGGCAACGCCAGTCAAATCAGTGACGGGGCAGCAGCGCTTCTGTTGATGTCAAGAAGTAAGGCAGAAGAGCTGGGAATCAAACCGCGGTTTCGTATCGTGGCCCGTTCCGTCGTCGGATCTGACCCGACATTGATGCTGACAGGACCGATCGCCGCTACGCAAAAAGTGCTGCAAAAAGCCGGGCTTACGCTTAATGAAATGGATCTTTACGAGATAAATGAGGCGTTTGCCTGCGTACCAATGGTCTGGCTTATGGAAATGGGAGCGGACCCGAACAAACTAAATCCGAACGGCGGTGCGATCGCGCTTGGTCATCCGCTTGGCGCAAGCGGCGCGCGCGTTATGGTTACGCTGCTGCATGAGATGGAAAGAACCGGGGCCAAATACGGGTTGCAGGCAATTTGCGAGGGACACGGCATGGCAAATGCCACTATCATTGAGCGCTTAGACTGATAAAAAATAAAAGAAAGCGGGGTGAGACTGGACATGGCGACGTTCGATATATTGCTTCAGCATATAGAGCACCAACCTGAGAAAGCGATTACAATTTATGAAGGTCGTGAGACGAGCTACCGTCAGTTGGCGGAGAAGGCGCGCCGATTGGGAAGCTATTTCAGAAGCAAAGGATTGAATCAGGGAGATGCCGTCGCCGTATTGCTTGGCAATACCGATGTCTTTGTTACCTGCTACTTTGCCTGCCAGGCGGCCGGCGTAAGTGTCTTGCCGATCAACACACGACTGGCCCCGAGAGAAATCGAGTACATCCTAAACCATTCAGAAGCGAAGCTACTGGTGTATGACCAAGAATTCAGCGAAACGGTAGAAGAGCTGCTGCCTTCTCTTCCCTTTCTTACGCATTTCATTCATGTAGGGGGAGAAAGCGTGCTTCGAGGCATAGATATTCAGCAGGCGATTGACGAGAGCGAGGAGATGCCTGCGGTAGTTTGCCAGGGAGAGGATACCGCCGTTATTTTCTATACGTCGGGTACGACCGGAAGACCGAAAGGAGTCATGCTCTCCCACGATAACTGCGAAGCCATTGCAAAGATGTGGGCAGAGGCAATGGAACTTACGAAGTTCGAACGGGTTCTCATTGTCGCTCCGCTGTTTCACTGCGCGGCTGCCCACGTGTTCATGCTGCCCACAATTCAGGCGGGCGGTACGCTGGTGATTGAAAAAGGATTCAGCCCGAGACAGACCATGGAAGCCCTCCAGCAGCATGAGATTACGGTATTTTTCGGCGTGCCGGCAATGTACACGCTGCTGTTGAATCAACCGGATTTACATGCGCTGCATGTACCGCATCTCCGCATGCTGACTTACGGGGCGGCGCCCATGCCATATGAATTAATCAAAAAAGTAAAGCAGATTTTCCCTCAGGCGAAGGTGCAGAATTTATACGGACAAACCGAGAACGCGCCGGGCGCCACTACACTGAAGGACCCGCATGCGCTCACGAAAATCGGTTCCGTAGGCCAGCCGCTGCCGGGATGCGAAGTATGCATTGTGGATGATGAAGGATTCGAGGTTCCTGTCGGAGAGGTGGGAGAGATTGCGATCAAAGGCCCTCATGTCATGAAGGGATACCTTAAAAACCCGGAAGCGACCGCACTCGCGATGCGCAACGGCTGGATGCTGAGCGGCGATCTGGGACGCATGGATGAGGAAGGATTCTTATATATCGTTGACCGAAAGAAAGACATGATCATTCGCGGCGGTGAGAACATTTATCCAATTGAAGTAGAAGAAGTGCTGTTTGAAATTCCGACGGTGCTTGAAGCAGCGGTCATCGGCATGCCGCATGAGGTGTATGGGGAAGTGCCGAAAGCCTGCGTGGTCGTAAAGGAAGGAAATACGCTAACAGAACAAGAAGTGATTCAGTTCTGCGAAAAAAGGCTGGCCAGGTATAAGGTGCCGGTTCAGGTTGAATTTCTCGAGGCTCTGCCGCGCAATGCAAGCGGAAAAGTGCTAAAAACGGTATTGCGGGAGAAACAAGGAGAATAATGGTTGAGAGGCGGTTGCTACGAAAGAGCCGCCTTTTTTTCTGTGAAAATTGTGAGGAAAGAAGGAGAGAAAGAGGAAAGGAGATCCAGGGAAGAAAAAGGCATTCGCCTTTTTTCACATGGTGGTTTTGTAAGAGAGCATTAAAAAATCCAGTGAAAAAGCGAAAGGAATTAAATCATGAGTTTTTTTACAGAAAGAGTAGTTGAAATGATTAAAAGTATACCTGAGGGGAAAGTGATGACATATGGTCAAATTGCAAGTTTAGCCGGAAGCCCTAAAGGGGCGAGACAGGTAGTTAGAATTCTCCACTCCATGAGTAAAAAATATAATCTTCCCTGGCATAGAGTGATAAATTCAAAAGGCGAGATTGGCTTTAAAGACGATGAGTCATTTACCGTACAAAAACTGCTTCTCGAAAGTGAAGGGGTAGAATTTATTGATAATAGGTGTATAAATCTAGAACAATACCAATTCCATCCAGATGTATATTCGTAAAGAAAAACAACCTCTTTTGCACCTGGTTGTCGAGGTGCAGAAGAGGTTGTGTTTGCCCGCTTACGTATGTTTGTTTTTATTCAACTATGCCGCCCATTCACTTTAGCCCAATCGGAAAACAAACCGCTGCCATTGCAGCCAGGGCAATCATATCGGTCGATGTAGGCGAACTCGTGCATGATTAACGGATTAGCCCCTATTCCATTACAGTCGGGACATTTTCCTTGCGCCTGCATTTTCGCTATCTTCTTTTCATATAATGCCGCTTTCCATTCAAATAGGACATTGAACAACCTCATTTTATCCACCCCGGATTTTGTTTACTTTCATTATGTGGAAAAAATGAGATTTTAAACATCAATGTGTTCCCTATTTTTCGGTTCCTTTTGTGAAGCGGTAAAATGTTCCGGATGTTGTGCTCACGACTTCTCCCTTTTCATTTTCAATCACGCATTCGGAGAATACTACTTTATAACCATCCTTTACATACCTGGCTGTGGCAATGAGTTTACCGCCTGTGGTCGCTTTTAAGTAGGACGTTTTTAATTCCAGCGACACGTAAGGGCCATCTTTATAGCGGAAATTTAAATGGCCAATCGCGGTATCAGCCAGATAGGTAAGAATACCGCCATGAACGGTGCCGAGCGGATTAAACATAGTTTCAGTAACAGGGCACTCGATTCGGCAGATTTTCTTTTCGTCGTCATATGAGAACGTAAAGTTGAAGAGATTAAACAGGAATACTTTCTCTGGTGAGATTTCGGCTTGCAGCCAAGATGTTTTGACATGATCTAAAAATGTTTGTTTATCCATAATGTATCTCCTGAACTTAAAATATTTCTATAAATATTAAAAATTCTAAATGATTACTATGTAAAAATCCTGCACACATATTTGACTGGCTTTCCTGACTACAATGTAGAATGATATTTAATAATCCTTTCGAATAATCCATCTCATCCCTTTTTTCTCTGTTTGATTCAAGCAATTGAAACGGGCTGCGCTATTTGCTTTTGTCTCTTGCTTTTTCATTGAGTAATCGTGTCGCCTACTTCCGCTGTATCCTCCCCCGTATATTGATTGGCAGCAAAATGAGCGATGGCTCATTTCTAGCTTAAATAAAATATTCTGCAATAGAGTGGAAAATCCTTTTAATCGCCACAAATAAAATCGTTTTATATTTTCCCTCCATTGTAAGCGAGGAAAAACGCGCGGGGCGTATGCCAGCCGTTGCTTTTTCCGTGTGGAGCGTGTGACCCGAAAAGAGGGAAAAGACCGGCAACGCCCGCGTGTTTTCTTATTTGAACACTTTTATGCGCTCTTCCAACGGTTGGAATAACTTCTCACCCGGAGGGGCCGTCGGCTTGCCAAATGGCATTTGCGCAAGGAGTTTCCAGGAACTTGGAACGTTCCATTCTTTTCTCACATCATCGTCGATGAGTGGATTGTAGTGCTGTAAGGAGGCACCCAATCCTTCGAGTTCCAGTGCGGTCCACACAACATATTGAAGCATACCGGAAGACTGCTGCGACCAGATAGGGAAGTTATCTTTATACAGGGCAAAATCTTGTTGGAACTTCTCAATTACACTGGTGTCTTCAAAAAATAAAACAGTTCCGTACCCGCTTCGAAAAGCGTTCATTTTTTCTTCCGTTGGGACAAATTTATCTTCAGGTACTATTTTTCTCAGCGTTTCTTTTGTTATGTCCCATAATTTATCGTGATGTTCGCCCAGTAGGACAACGACGCGTGCACTTTGCGAGTTAAAGGCGGAGGGCGTATGTTTCACAGCATGGCTTATCACTTCCTGAATTTTCTCATCTGAAATGACAGGGTCTTTGCTAATCCCGTAAACGGAACGCCTGTTTTCTACAGCTGAATAAAAATCTTTTGCCATGAAAACCTTCCTTTCAATTTATAAGTAAGTACACTTAAAGCTTACCCAGAGTTTTACAAGGGTAATCTATTTATAACGGAATTTTTATGGAAGGGGGGTAAGAACGAATAAACTTTATTCCTTGCCCGGCTAAATATAAAGAAAAGGAATAGAAAAGAGCATATACATAAAAAGGAATTTTATTGAAAAAAGAGAATATAACTTATATGACCTGCACTTCCTCATTAACTCATTGCATATATGGTAAGATGGATTCAATTCCGGGGACTTTACTTATTCTCAAGGAGGTTATAAGCCATGTTGAACTTGAAAGAGAAAGAGTTTATCTTCGTATTCACAGGTCCGGACGGAGCAGGTCGTAAAACGATTGCCGAAATGATTTTTCGCAGTCTTCACATTCCGCATGTCGTCTCTTATACGACCCGTCCAAAGAAGCCAATGGAAGTGGAAGGTCATGACTATCATTTCATCACCGAAGAAGAGTTCCATCAGGCCCAGAAAAACAACGAGTTTTTAGAGAGTGTTGTGATGGACGGGTATCACTATGGCATCAAAGAAACCGATATTGTCTCTTTGTTTAAAGAAAACCACAGTGTTATCATGGTATTGAACGCGCAAGGAGCAGAAACTATGAAAAAGCTGTACGGGGATAAAGTGCTTCGTTTCTTTATCTACGCCGACAGCGAAACGGTGCTGGATCGCCAGAAGCAGCGCGGTGACTCGGAAGAGGATATTAAACGACATCTTGCACACTACCAAGAGGCGATGGAGTATAAAGAGAAGTGCGAACATATATTTGAAAATTTTGATTCTTCTCATACTGCTTTCGAGATTACAAAGCTGCTTGAAAAATATTTGGATGTACAATTTCTTGAAGAATAATGTTCTATACGTGCAATAAGATTTATTATGAAACAAAGGCCGGAATAACACACTGTGTTCACTCTCTTGGCTAAAATTAATGGGCGTTCGTCCGCGAGTCGCAGAAGATGGAAACAACGGTAGGAACAGAGAAAGCCAACCTTGAAAACCCGGGGTTGGCTTTTTTAAATGCACTGGCAAAACAACTTAATTGACGACAGTAAAAATATTGTGTAAGAACTGAAAAGAAACCCGCGAAATTCTCTGCGGGTTTTGGCTACTGTATAGTTTCTTTCGGGATAACAGGCATACTAAGCATTCTGGAATAAATATCCAGGATACTTTCCCCATAGCCTTTCCCCGGAACCGCCCACTTTCCGTTTAAATCCTGCCAATTCGGTGCTGTGCCTCTTGCCACATATTTAAATCGGGGGTCAATGAGTACTTCATTCTTTGGCAGATTGCTTTTTGTAGCATAGGCATACAAATGCTGGATATGGGCACGTACACCCTGTTCCGGTGTTTGAAAGTAGTTTCCCTTATTTGTTTTACTATTTCCGGTAGCCCCGATGCCAGCATAGTTATGTTGATTCGCCTGCACAATACCGCCAAATCGATGGTATCCGGTTTCTTTAAGCA
This sequence comes from Aneurinibacillus danicus, assembly GCF_007991215.1. Taxonomy (GTDB): domain Bacteria; phylum Bacillota; class Bacilli; order Aneurinibacillales; family Aneurinibacillaceae; genus Aneurinibacillus; species Aneurinibacillus danicus. The sequence continues at coordinate 18,263 of NZ_BJXX01000169.1, read as the reverse complement.
TCTGGCAAAAAGCGATGTCACCACGGATTCCATATATATTTCCAATCTCTATGTATAAGCGAGGAAGTTCGGCCGGAAAAGCAGGATTTACGGAACGGGCAAAAGCAAGCATCTGTTCCTCTGTAGCTATTGAAGCCCCTGTAATCGTTTGTTTTTCCTTCACCGATAGACCTGTCGATGATGAAGGGAAAGAAAGGACAGGGGCCGCATTGCTTTCAGCATACACGCTATCTTGATTGGAAGCTGTGACGATTCCACTACTACACACAAGACCGATAACAATTGCCGTACATGTAATCTTTCTCACCATATGTATTTCGTACAATTCCTATCAAAAAATAAAAAGGTTGTACATCGGTCCTCCTTTTTCTTTTCTCTTTCTTTTTAATTAGACGCTCCTTTCTACCTTTAGTTGCATATTTTCCCTATTATTCTATCATTCTGTATCTTTGTATGAAGAAACAAGTGTAAGTTGACGAGTATATATAATAGGAATATTATAAAGAAATGTAGGAATAAATTAACTTTTCATAATGATTAAACAGAAAAAGACAAGAGTTAGGGGAGAAAAAAGTTGCATTCTATCCTTCAAAGTATTATAGATGTAATGAAAATTTATCAGGCTGGCTATCCTGAAGATGCATGTCTGTTGCTTTTTGACCATGAGAAACTAATCGGGTATCTTCCGGGAGAGAAATTAGACTTTAAGCTTCCGCTCGGAACGCGCATCGAAGATATAAAAGGCACTGTGGTGGAAAAAACATGGAGAACCAGGTCTTCGCATCCGCTGCGTGAGGAGCGCGGTTCGGAACAATTCGGCTTTGCCTACATATCGACAGCGGTCCCCATCTTTGATGAAGGAAACCTCATTGCGATTTTCAGTATGGTTGTATCTAATGAAAAAATGGACACGCTTCGTTCGGCTTCGACTGATTTAGCCACCACGATCACAGAACTGACGACGATAACCGACCAGATCGCCCACGCTTCCAGTAATGTAGCCAATTATGTGGAAGAGTTGTCCGGTCAGTCTTTATCTGTGAAAAATGACATCGAGAGAATCAGTAGCGTTCTTTCGTTCATTCAAAAAGTGTCTACGCAGTCTAAAATTCTTGGATTGAATGCTTCCATTGAAGCGGCAAGAGCCGGAGAGCACGGACGGGGTTTTTCCATTGTCGCTAAGGAAATTCAGAAGATGTCGGAACAAAGCAGAACGGCTGCAGAAGATATTACCAACCAGCTTGAGAATATAGCAAAGTCAATTACACACATAAGCGAAGCCATTCAACAAATTGCCGCACATACAGAAGAAAACGCGGCGACTTCAGAAGAAATGAAGGCAGCCTTTGATACGGTTTCTTACACCGCAGAAAAATTGATGCAGGTGGTTGAAAAAGGCATGGGGGCTTCGCAAACATAGCTGGTAGTGGCGGAAATTTGTCAGAATGTGAAATCCTCTTTTTGAGGTTCGAGATATAGGGTAAAATAAGAAGATACTTGTAGAGCCGAAAAGGAGTATTGTTCAACATGACAGATACAGTGGAGTTGCGCAAAAGAGCCATGGAGATGCTGCTGGCCACCAGCCGTACTTTCTTCATTCCCATTAGCCACCTATCGCAAGGATTACAGGAAGCAGTTGCATCGGCTTACTTATGCATGAGAGCGATTGATGAGATAGAAGATCACCCGGAGCTTCCATCCGATGTCAAAGTTTCTCTGCTGCGTTCGATCAGCTTACTCTTAGACAAGCCTATCGAAGACAAGGCATTCACGGAACTTTTTAAGCCGTATACATCCTTCCTGCCTGATGTCACCTTACAGTTCGGGGACTGGGTGAAGCTGAGTCCGCCTTCCATCGAGCCGAACATCCGAAATGCAACGGCGATAATGGCAAAAGGAATGGCTGATTGGGTTTCTAAGAATTGGCACATTAAAAACGAAGAAGATTTGGATTCGTACACGTTTTATGTTGCCGGTTTAGTAGGCATTTTGCTCTCGGAGATTTGGGAGTGGCATAACAGCGATATTAAAACGGACCGGGAGCTGGCCATCGGCTTTGGCCGCGGGTTGCAGGCGGTCAATATTATTCGCAACCGCGCGGAAGACCGGACCCGTGGGGTGGACTTTTTTCCTGACGGATGGGAAGCAGAGGAGATGTTTGCCTATGCTCGCCGTAACCTGGCATTAGCAGAGGCATATTCGAAGAGCATTACGTCCGATTCGATTCTTATGTTCTGTCGAATCCCGCTCCTTCTCGCACACGGTACGCTTGACGCTTTAGAAGCGGGCGAGGAAAAACTCAGTCGTGCCGAGGTAACGGAGCTGGTTCGACAGGTGACCGGATTCTAGGCGCTTCGATCGCTATTGAATGTACGAATGAGGGCGGCAGAATGCCGGGTGTTTCGATGCCAGGCAGTCTGCCGTTTTTATTGGCCCGTTATTCGGATTTCTTTTTCAATCGGTACATCCAGACGGCCAATTGCAAAGAAACGGCATCCTGAAATATCTGCGGATTGTACCCCGTTTCCTGATTAATCTTTTTCAATCGGTATACAAGTGTATTGCGATGAATATACAGTTTTTTTGCCGCTTCGCCAATATTTAAATTGCAGTCAAAAAAAACTTCCAGCGTGTTCAGCATTCGCTCAGACAGGTGGGCCAACACGCGGCTGATGTATTTTTGTTTCACCTGTTCATCGAGCCGGTCAAGAAAAGCTTTCGTTTCGATTTCAGGATAGCTGATAAAGGATTGTTCCTTCTGTCCCAGCAGCAGTGCCCATTTTGCCTCTTCCAGTGAAAGCCGGATGTCTTCCTGTTGGCTAACGGAGGTTCCAAGGCCAATCCGAAAAGGGAGATGTAGATAACGCAGCACCGACTGCATGCTTTGCAATTTCTTCCTCACCTCTTTCTCCGTCATGTGCGAGGTCAGAATAAAGAGTCGGTTCGCGCTTACGAAACCGGGAAGAACTTGTGTGCCCCCTAGCGTTTCCTCCATCCGTTGAATCAACTCCTGGTTGGTAAATGGATTCTCTTCAATTTCCACCAATGCCACCTGGAAAGGAGGCTCCAGTCTAATGTTGAGCAGATTGAGCCGTTGTTCGATGAATTCCTGTCTTGGGTTCGCAGAAGTAAGCTCTTCAAAAATGCGTTCTTTGAGCCGCTGTTTCCATTCCAACTGGGAGGTCAGAAAAGACTGGGTAATCATCATCTCTGTGCTCATTTTGACTAGCTCCCCAAACTCCGCGATTTCTTCCGGTTTTCCGGTAATCCCGATCACTCCGATGATACGGTTCTGAAAGGTAATGGGAAGATTGATCCCCGGCTGCGCTCCTTGCCAATATTTCTGACTGTTTTCATAAATGACAACCGGTTTTCCGGTGGACAAGACCTCCAACGCTCCTTCATGAATCCGGTTGACGCGTTCCGGGTCCCCTGAAGCGATGATCGTTCCCGAATGATCCATAATATTAATGTTCCGCTTTAATCGAATCATTGTTTGCCGTACAATCTCGCCCGCCATCTTTTCTGTCAGCATGATGCATTCCCTCTTTATGAATCGCTATTATTTATATAAAACAAAATAAACGAAATATTTGTTGTATTATTTGTGTATCATACACAATGCTTTCTTGCAATCCTATTATTATAATAATTATAAAAAGTGAAAGCATTTTATAATGAGGTGTGGATATGAAAATTGTGATTGCGCCGGACTCCTTTAAAGGAAGTGTGTCCGCCTGGGAAGCATGTGTAGCGATCGAGCGCGGAATTAAAACGGTGCTGCCAGAGGCAAACACGGTTTTGGTACCGGTTGCAGATGGCGGGGAAGGGACAATGGACAGCCTGGTGATGGCGACGCGGGGGCGCGTTGTCGAACACTGTGTGACCGGCCCTTTGCATCAAGCGGTGCAGGCGGCTTATGGCATTCTCGGCGATCAGGAGACCTGCGTCATTGAAATGGCCAGCGCTTCAGGATTGTGTCTGGTTCCGCCGGAGCAAAGAAATCCGCTGATTACGACCACATACGGAACCGGAGAGCTCATCAAGAAAGCGCTGGACGACGGTTGTCGAAGATTTATTCTGGCGATTGGCGGAAGCGCTACCAATGACGGGGGATGCGGGATGCTGCAAGCTCTTGGTATGAAGCTGCTCGATGACAGAGGAGAAGCCATCGGTTTCGGCGGAGAAGAGCTTGGGCGAATTGCCGTAATTGATACGGAGGGTTTCGACCCGAGAATTGCCCAATCTGAATTCTTAATCGCAACGGACGTCCAGAATCCGTTCGTTGGCCCGCAAGGTGCGTCCCATGTTTTCGGACCGCAAAAAGGGGCAACACCGGAGATGGTGGATAAGCTGGACCGTTATTTAACCCATTGGGCGGATATTATCGAAGCGAAAACAGGCATTCGGCTCCATGAAAGGCCGGGTGCAGGAGCCGCAGGCGGGATTGGGGGCGCATTTCAAGCGTTCTTTCCCGGGGAGACGAAACGGGGGATCGACATCGTTATCGAGCATACCAGGCTGGAAGAGAAGCTCGAGGGAGCGGATCTTGTCTTTACGGGAGAAGGACAGATTGACTTTCAAACCGCATCCGGGAAGACGCCGATGGGCGTAGCTCAAGCAGCGCAGAAGCACGGCATTCCGGTTTTTGCTCTGGCAGGTTCCGTCGGTTCTGGCATCGATGTGCTATATCAGCAGGGAATTTACAGTATTCACAGCATCATCAATGCGCCAGTGACACTGCAGGAGGCAATGGAACGAGCCTCCGAATTGTTAGCGTTTACCGCAGAGCAAGTGCTTCGTACCTATCTGGCATCATCTAGTTATCAACGTGGATAGATGGCAGCGAAAAGCGGGCATTGCCGGCATCGAAACGATTATGACCTTCCATAACGCACGGATGATTGGAGATCCGCTCTCAACCTGGGGCAATATGACGGATAACCCGGTACAGGATATGGCCCGTGAAGTTAATCGGATGTGCAAACCGGATTTCATGTTGAATGTGACGTTAAACCGGGAGAAAGAGATTACGGCTGTATTTGTCGGAGAATTGTTCGAAGCCCATAATCGCGGCTGTGCTTTCGCAAAGGAACATGCAATGCTGCGCTGTGATGAGCGCTTCGATGTGGTGATTACCTCCAATTCCGGCTATCCGCTGGATCAAAATTTGTATCAGGCTGTAAAAGGCATGAGTGCAGCCCATAAAATTGTCAAAGAAGGCGGTACGATTATCTGTGCGGCGGAATGCCGGGATGGACTTCCTAATCACGGGAATTATGCAGAAATTTTACAGATGCGTAAAACGCCGCAGGAAATCCTAGATATGATTAACGATCCTTCTTTCAAAATTTTTGACCAGTGGCAAGTGCAGAAGCAAGCTGTGATTCAGGTATGGGCGGATGTGTATGTCTACTCCTCGCTGCCGGATGAGGATGTGGAAAAAGCGATGTTTAAGTACACGCATAATATTGGGCAAACGTTAGCGCAGCTAAAAGAAAGATACGGCGAAGAGATGACCGTTGCCATTCTTCCGCTGGGCCCGCTTACCATCCCGTATGTTGAAGAATAAAGAAAACAAAAAACAAAGTCGTTTCTCGATTCGGAGAACGGCTTTGTTTTTTGTTTTCTTACTTTCTCATTTCATGCTCATTCTTAAGAAGGGTGAACGAGCATATCTCATGGGATTTTTTTCTGTATTGTGTAATCGATAAAGTCGTGGTAGTGTGTTTAAGTTACAGTACAACACAGAGAGTTGAGTAGAGGAGAGTTTGTATGAACACGAATGAGCAAAAACTATCTCGCAGTCTTAAAGCGCGCCATATTATGATGATCGCGCTCGGTGGGGCCATTGGCGCGGGCATGTTTAAAGGAAGCAGTACATCGATAACCTTAGCCGGACCTGGTGTAATACTGGATTACATTATTGGTGGTATCATTTTGCTTTTTGTAATGAAGGGGCTCGCCGAAATGGCGGTCCATAATCCAAAAGCGAAAACGTTCCGGGATTTGCTGGAGCCAGTGCTCGGCCCATTTGTCGGATATTTTTCGGGCTGGATGTATTTTCTTAATTGGGTTTTGGTCATGGCTGCTGAAACAGCGGCTGCCGCTCTGTTTTTACAATATTGGTTTCACGGTGTGCCCCTTTGGGTGCTATCCTTGCTTGTATCTATTGGGATTACAATCATTAACTTATTTCATGTGAATATATATGGAGAAACAGAATTTTGGCTGGCCGGTTTAAAAATTGCCGTCTTGGTTTTATTTATTTTGCTTGGTGGAACCCTGCTGTTTACCGGGTATGAAAATCATCCTTCTGTTGGATTTCATCATTTGACCGCTAACGGGGGATTCTTTCCAAATGGAATAGGCGGGCTGGCATCCGCTATGTTAGTTGTCATGTTTTCTTTTGGCGGAAGCGAAACGATTGGGATGACGCTCGGCGAAGCCGAGAATCCCGAGAAGGTACTGCCGCGTGTAGCACGTAGTGTAACGATGCGCATTTTAGTTTTTTACGTACTTCCGATTCTGATTATTGTGAGCCTTGTTCCCTGGAATGGTCTTTCTCATACAGAAAGCCCCTTCGTAACCGTGTTCGAGGCGGTTGGGATCCCTTACGTGGCAGATATTATGAATTTTGTTATGCTGACGGCTGTCTTGTCTGCAACGAATACCGGCATGTACGCCGCTTTACGGATGCTTTATAACCAGGCACTGTGCGGTCAGGCCCCAAAGTTTCTAGCGGCTTTATCTGAACGGCATGTTCCTATACGTGCTCTATTGGTCAGTATTGCTTTTCTATATTTTGGTGTTATTATCGCTTTTTTTACAGATGGAAAAACCTTCGATCATTTCATGGTAATTCCTGGTTATTCAGTGTTGATCGTGTGGATTTTATTAGCGGCGGCACATGTGCGAAGCCGGATACGCACCGGACAAAGGCTTCCGGTCGGGAGTTTGTTTGCCCTTGCTGCGCTGACCCTCATTTTTATCGGCGTCGTCCTTACATCCCCGCTTTATGGTACGCTCATAAGTATAGCAGTTATGCTGTTGATCGCACTTTCATATAAATTTCTGCGTTGAACGCAGCCAGGGAGCCGGAGCAATCGCTCTTTTTTATGGTATAGGAAAGTATATGTCACTTTACAGTGATAAAGTGACATATACTTTCCCTTCATTAGGTTAGCCTGCGATTTTCTTAGGGGATGTTTCTGGTTTTTCTGCTTGCAGGAAACGTTTTGTTTCCGCTACGACCACGCCGCTCAATCCGACCAGACCGATTAAATTTGGAATCGCCATCAGTCCGTTCGCGATGTCAGAAAAGGTCCATACCATCCCGAGTTTTAAATTCGTACCGACTGCGACCATACCGACAAAAATATAGCGGTAATATCGAACGGCACCTCGGCCCAACAGGTATTCTACGCATTTTTCTCCGTAGTATGCCCAGCCAAGAATTGTCGAATAGGCAAACAAAACAATCGCAATGCCAAGAATCATACTTCCGGCGCTGCCGAATACGGATTGAAAGGCTAACGTTGTCGCTTCCACACCGGTTTTTCCAGATTTCCAGGCGCCGGTTGTAATCAGTACTAGACTGGTAATCGTACATATGACAAACGTATCCAGGAACGTTCCTGTCATAGATACGAGTGCTTGTTTAGCCGGTGCGTTAGTTTTGGCTGCCGCTGCTGCAATCGGCGCGCTTCCCAAACCGGCTTCGTTTGCGAACACACCGCGCGCTACACCGATTTGGATCGCTGTCGCAACCGTGGAGCCGACAAAACCGCCAACAGCTGCCGAGCCGTTGAATGCGCCCGAGAAAATCAGCGAAAACGCTGCAGGCACTTCATCGATATGATAAAAGATAATGACCAAACCGGCGATAATATAGAAAAAAGCTTTCACGGGAACAAAATAGCCGGTGACTTTCCCTATTTTTTTAACCCCGCCTAAAATAACGAGAGCGATAAAAATAGCCATAATCACACCGGTCACAGTTGGAGACATAGAAAAGTTAATTTTCATCGCTTCAGCAACCGAGTTGGACTGTACCATATTTCCGATGCCGAATGAAGCGGTTGTACCAAAAATGGCAAACAGCACCGCCAGCCATTTTTTCCCCAGACCGCGTTCCAGATAATACATCGGACCGCCCGAATATTCCCCGTTCTCGCCCTTGATTCGATATTTTACAGCGAGAATGGCCTCTGAGTATTTTGTTGCCATGCCGAACAGGGCGGTAATCCACATCCAGAATACCGCACCGGGCCCCCCAATGGACACTGCCGTTGCGACACCGGCGATGTTTCCCATTCCGATGGTCGCCGCCATGGCGGTCATTAGTGCCTGAAAGTGGCTAATATCCCCGGCAGAGGATGTATCCTGTGATTTTCCGAACGCCACCTTATGGGCATACCACAGCTTGAAGAACTGCAGGCCCCGCAGGCGTACTGTGAGAAGGATGCCTGTTCCCACAAGCAGGATGAGGGTAGGCAGTCCCCATACATAATGATTGATTGTTTCTAACGCTTGACTTACCGTCTCCATCTCCAAATCTCCTTTGCCGAAAAAATAAAAAACCATTTCATTTAAATGAAATGGTCTCTGAAGATACAAGGATAGAAAAATAAACCGATTCGGAATCGGCATTTCCTGTCGCTTGTCCCTGTCCTTTTACCTGAGAGATTATCCGCCAAACAGGCAGATTTGCTCCTTCGGTGCTCTGTTTCCTTCATGTCGTTTGGGTGACAGAAGGGAGTCTCTCCAGAGATTCGTCCCCATACAGTTCTGCTTGTATTCAAGACCTGAGAGTTTCAAAGCTGTCCGACCAGCTTTTTGCCCCATCGGTAGATCGTTTGATCTTCTCCTGTATGGTTCATCCGATGTTATGTAATTAATAAAGGATATTATAGACACTTACAAAGAAAAAAATCAAGATGAAGGATAAAAGACGCTCTTTTTTAAGTATTTATAATAGATAATTTAAAGCAAAACAACGACGCTGTTCTTGGTGAAGGAACAGCGTCGTTGTTTTGCTTAGGTTCTAATAACAGTGAATTATGCGTTATTTTCCTTTTTGATAATCTCAGCTACGATTTCAAAAGAACGTAGACGGGATTGGTGGTCGAAAATTTGGGCAGTGATCATTAACTCATCCGCCCGGGTTTCATCTAAGAACGACTGCAGCTTCTCTTTAACCGTCTCGGGACTTCCGATGATGGAGGAGCCAAGCTGCTTATGAAGCACAGCCTTTTCGAACTCGTTGCAGAGTTCGTCTATGTTTTCTACTGGCGGCTGCAGTTTTCCAGGATTGTTTCGGATCAAGTTCAGGAATTGCTGCTGCAAAGAGGTTGCCAGCCAGCGGGCTTTTTCGTCACTATCCGCTGCAATGACGTTAACCCCGACCATTGCATATGGCTCATCAAGCACCTCTGAAGGGCGGAAGCTTTGGCGGTATAATTCCAGGGCCGGCAGCGTATTTTCCGGCGAGAAATGGCTGGCAAAGGCAAATGGCAGTCCGAGCTGTCCGGCCAGTTGGGCGCTAAAGCCGCTTGAGCCCAATAGCCAGATTGGAATATTCAGCCCCTCCCCGGGAATCGCACGGATGCGTCTCACTCCTGAAGTTAAAGACGGGTCAAAGTAGCTCCGCAGCTCAGCCAGTTGCTCGGGGAAATCCTGTCCATCGCTTCTGCTGTCCCGTCGCAAGGCATGTGCAGTGAGCTGATCGGTTCCTGGCGCACGGCCAAGACCAAGATCGATGCGTCCGGGAAACAGAGATTCAAGCGTCCCGAATTGTTCGGCAATCACAAGGGGAGAATGATTCGGGAGCATGATTCCGCCGGAGCCTACCCGGATTTTTGAAGTTCCCGCTGCCACATAGCCAATCACAACCGAAGTCGCTGAACTGGCGATGCCCGGCATATTATGGTGTTCGGCCAGCCAGTATCGCGTATATCCCCACTTCTCCGCATGGCGTGCCAGATCAAGCGTATTTCGGAAAGCATCAGCCGGAGTGCCGCCTTCGACAATCGGAGAAAGATCAAGCACGGAAAATGGAATATCAGATAGTCGTTTTGTGTTAGACATACTTTCATCTTCTTTCTTTATAATGATTCTGCGTTTAGCAGGTAAGCTCTCAAGTAGTTTAACTCTTTATGTATTACCACAAAAGCATAACTATATTCTATCAAAAAATATGTAGCATCTCAAAGTATAGTTATATATTAAAGTAAAGAGATGTATCTTGCATGGCAATCTGTATACCTGTATTATGTTTAAAAACAACTCGTTTGAATAAAGGACAACAGTCTGGATAGAGAAAGGATGAAGCAAAGTGGAAAAACAACTGCCTCCAGGTCAATTTGAAACCGAAAAATGGCCTATTCTTCACGAGGGAGATGTGTATGAATTTGATGAAGCGACATGGGATTTTAGACTTTTTGGTGAAGTGAAAAATGAAACCTCCTTGTCATTTGCTGAAGTGATGAAGCTGCCGAAGACGATATCGACGATCGATATGCATTGCGTTACGAGATGGTCGAAATTTGCTACCACGTTTGAAGGAATTGCGATGCGTGAGCTGGTAAATCTAGTGGAACTTAATGAAGGTGTAAAGTATGTCAAAATATACGGATACTATAACGGCGATCGGTTTGGCTATTCAGCTAATTTGCCGCTTGAAGCCCTGTTAGGGAACGACGCTTTGTTTGTTTATCGCTGGAAAGATCAGCATCATGAGTGGCAGGATATTAGTCCGAAGCATGGATATCCATTACGGTTTATCCCGCCGGCCTCCTTTTATTTGTGGAAAGGTGCCAAATGGGCTTCAGGGATTCGATTTATGAAAGAAGACGAAGCAGGCTTTTGGGAGGAGTTTGGCTATTCCATGACCGCCAACCCGTTTAAAGAGGAACGCTATCGTTGATTAAAGATAAAAATGTTAGGCAGGGGAATGTATGCAAACGAAAGCAACATTACGTTTTACAATAATGGCGCTCCTGGTCGCCATCGGCATTGTCGGCTCGAGCTTTCTCTGGTTTCCGGCCGGCGTTGCCAAAGCGTATCCCGTACAGCATGCGGTCAATATAATCGCCGCAGTAACGTTGGGCCCCGGACCGGCCGTCATCATTGCGTTCATGATTGCACTGATCCGCAATCTGCTTGGGATCGGAACCGTGCTGGCGTTTCCCGGAAGCATCATCGGCGCCTTGCTCGCTGGCCTTCTGTATAAATGGACAGGGAAAACGTATGGGGCGGCCATTGGAGAAGTGATCGGCACGGGTATCATCGGCGCGCTTATTTCGGTGCCTATTGCTTCGCTTCTTCTGGGGAAAAATGCGGGCGCCTTCGCCTTTATCCCTCCGTTTTTCATCAGCAGCCTGGCTGGCGCAATATTAAGCCTGCTGCTGCTTCCTGCGCTGAAGAAGGCGCTGCGTCAGGAGAACAGAGGAAAATCTTCCGCAGAACAGGACATGGAGAAAGCTTCCACGTTATAAGCAATCCCTTCGTCCGCAGAAAGGACAGGCGCACGCGTAAACGCTGCCTGTCCTTTTCTTCGCATACGTATAGTTTCCATTCTTTTATGGGACTGGAATTTCAATTGTTCCATGAAGTCAACTTGGATAAAATCAAAAATAAATATAGTATCAAAGCAATGATGAATAAATACTTGGGAGGGAGCAAATGAAACAGCTCCGAATGTATCTTGCGTTTTCCCGGAAGGCCTTTCAGCGTTCGGCAGCGTATCGATTCGATGCTTGGACCCGCTTGCTTTCCAATGTCATTTTTTTATGTATGTGGGGCTTTATCTGGTACGGGCTATACAGCGGGAAAGAGTCGGTTGCCGGTGTTTCGTTCGAATCGATGTTAAGCTATATCGTGATTAGCCAGATGCTACAGGGGATTCATGGAGCCGGTACACCGTTATGGGAAATTCAAGAGCGGGTGCGAACCGGCGATATCGCCATGGAAATCATGCGGCCTTATGATTATCCCACAAGAACCTTATTTTCTGACCTTGGCAACATTGCTTTTCATTTTCTGACGGCTGTTCTTCCTCTTTATGTGGTGTTGTTCTGGCTGTTCGATCTTTCTATTCCGTCGTCACTAACGCAATGGGGACTCTTCTTGATTTCTGCTGTGATAGGCTATCTGATTCGGTATAGTATTGAACTAACCTTTGGTTTATTTACTTTCTGGTTAATTGAGACAGGCGGGGTGGAAGACATTTTTTATTTTTCGATTTCCTTATTTTCGGGTTCTGTCATTCCGCTGTGGTTTTTTCCCGATTGGATGGAAAGCGTCGCCCGGTATCTGCCGTTTCAGGGCATTTTTTTTGTACCAAATTCCATCTTCACCGGGCAACTGCAGGGGCAGACATTGGTGGAGGCTCTCCTTGTCCAATTCGTTTGGCTCATTATTTCCTTTCTCATTCTTCGCTTTGTATGGGCAAAGGCGACCTCAAAGATTGTTGTTCAAGGGGGCTAAGAAGGTATGCTTGCATTTTGGCTAAGAGGCTATCGTCTTTATTTTCGCATGGTTGGTGCCAGCATACGCGCTCAAATGCAGTACCGCTATGCTTTTTTCATGAATATTCTGGGCTGGGCGATGAGCTATGCGGGGACGGCGGTTACTATGTGGGTGATGCTATCCTCGTTTAAAGCTCTGGCAGGCTGGACGTTCTGGGAATTGATTTTCCTTTTTGCGTTAGCCGTTCTTTCCTGGGGTGTATGTGTCCTTTTTTTCTCGCATTTTCGCAGTATGGATCAGTATATAGTAAACGGAACATTCGATCGTTTTCTCATTCGTCCGCTGCATCCTTTTTTTCATTTTATGGCGATGAAGTTTGATGTTGGAGCGTTTGGTCAGCTTTTATTCAGCATTGCAGCGGTCGTGATTGCCTACATTCAGCTTGGACTCGATTGGTCATTGTGGAAATGGGGAGTATTTCTTGGCGCTGTTGCCGGAGGGGTTTTCATTCAGAGCGGGATTGTGGTGCTGATTTCTGCTATCGCCTTCTGGACAACACGGTCGGAGCGGTTTTATTGGGTTGTGATGTTTCCCGCAAAAAGCATGATGAACTATCCCTTAACGCTGTACCCACGCATCCTGCAATGGCTCTTTATCTTTATTATGCCTTTTGCCTTTGTGAATTACCTGCCGGCCCTTCTCTTGCTGGACAAGAAACATCCTGTTTATTCACCGTACTGGGGCTCTGTTAGTCTTCTGGTTGGCATCCTGTTTTTCTGGATTTGCTACCGCATTTGGATGCTCGGATTGAGCCGCTATAAAAGTACCGGATCGTAAAGGAGAGGAGAGACGATGAACGCAATCGAAGTCAAGCATTTGTCCAAGCAGTACGTTATCGCGAAGCGGCAAGAGGGAATGTGGGGGGCGATCCGCAGTCTTTTCCACCGGGAATATATCACGAAGACAGCGGTGGAGGATGTGTCCTTTTCCATCGAAGCGGGGGAAATGGTCGGTTATATTGGCCCGAATGGGGCGGGAAAGTCGACGACGATCAAGATGCTGACCGGCATTTTAGTGCCGACTTCCGGAGAAGTGCGCGTAGGAGGGCTTGTTCCTTATAAAGAAAGGCAGAAGAATGCCCGGCAAATCGGTGTTGTTTTCGGACAGCGGTCACAGCTGTGGTGGGATTTGCCGACCATCGAATCATTTGAACTGCTCAAAGAGGTCTACCACATATCTGACCGACGGTATCGCAGAAATATGGACACCTTTACGGAAATTTTGAAATTAGACGAGTTTTTTCAAACCCCGGTCAGGCAGCTATCCTTGGGTCAACGGATGCGCGCTGATATTGCAGCTTCTCTTCTGCACGATCCGTCCATTTTATTCCTGGATGAGCCGACGATCGGGCTGGATGTGGTGGCGAAGGAACGAATGCGGACATTTATCCAGGAGATGAACAAGGAACGGGGCATTACGGTGATTTTGACCACGCATGACATGTCCGATATCGAGAAGCTGTGCAAGAGAATGATACTGATTGATAAGGGGCGTGTCATGTATGATGGAGGATTGGAAAAAATTAAGGAGCATTTCGGCACATCACGCATTTTAATCGTCGATGTAGAGAAGGATATAAGCCTGAACATCGAAGGGGTGGAGGTGATTCGGGAGGAAGGAATTCGGAAATGGCTGCGATTTAACCGTGAGGAATATACGGCTGCCCAGCTCATTCAACAGATTTCCGAAAAGACAGAGATTATAGATATATCTCTGCAGGAGCCGGAAATCGACTCGATTATCCGCCAGATGTATGAACAAGGGTTATAGGATTTTGCGTCTCGCTTTGCCTGCGCGAGAAAAATAAAACAAAGACGCTGTTCTTGTTGAAGGAACAGCGTCTTCGACTTTTGTGATATCTCATTACGAGGCGAAGAATCAGTGCGCCTAGCTCATACTTTTGAAGCATGTTTTTACCCCCTTCTTCTTACTTTTCGGTTCGTTATTAACTTTTAGTAAGTAAATATACAATGATAATATAAGTGTGTCAATATATATTTTCTAGATGACGTTGCAAAACGCATAGTCAACGAGCTTATGGCAACAGGACTGCTTTTTTATGCATTGTTAGACAAAGATAAATCTTGTGAGTGGGTTTGCAGACTAGAGAATAATATATCATTAAAATGTTTAATTTATTAAATAATATATTATTTTTAAATTACCCTGTAAGCTTCGAGAATGTTTTTGTGAAAAAAACTGTATATAATAAAGATTTTTACAAAAAAATTCACTTATTTTAAAAAAATAAATATTTCTGTTGACCAAATCATATATTATTTTATATAATTTTAATTAAATAATATATGATTTGGGGTGATAACCATAAACGAGAAGAAGTTAATTCCGCTTAAAAAGGAAAGAGGAGCAGCGGGAGAATATGTATACGAGGTAATTAAAAAGATGATCCTGGGATGGGATTTAGCCCCTGGGCAAAAGATTAATATTAATTCTCTTTCAAAGGAGATCAATGTAAGTCCAATTCCGTTAAGAGAAGCGCTCTCCCGGCTTCACTCGGAAAAACTTGTCGGTTTTGAGCCGAACAAAGGCTACCGGGTAAGCGATATTCTCGATGAAAAAAGTATGTCCGATCTGTTAGAAGCTCGTCTCTTAATTGAACTGTATGCAATTAGAACGGTAATCCAGTTTAATCGCTTATATATATTGGAAGAGCTGCGCGAACTAAACGAAAAGCTGTCTTCGCCAAAGGAAAGTATATTTCAAGAAGAGTTCCTTGAATTCAGTAAGCTGGATCGAGCATTCCATTTAACCATTATTCGTGCAGCAGGCAATCCGTTTTTGCTAGAGGCTTATGAAGCCATGCATATTCATTTTCACCAGGCTCGTTTCTATCATATTCGAGGCGGCATTGATCGACATGAGGGCGTCGGGGAACACCTGGAGATTATTGAGGCGATTCAAACTCGTGATGTATACCGGGCTGAATTAGCTGTGACAAATCACATAAAGGGTGCAAAGAACAGGTTAATGATAAAGAAAAGCCTGTAATTGTTACCCCTGATTTGCTTGCTGGACTACTCATGGCTGACGTAGCTCCGTTCCCCCTCTTCTCCTTTGTATTCTTTACAGTTCATTGGATGTAGAGGGGGGATATAAAACAATGGAAGTCTGGCAACTTACAAATTGAACTAAAGTATTATCAAGAAATTAGTAGCATGTCTTTAATAATCTAAATATTTAAATTAATTGAACGAAAGGAAGATAGAGTTATGGAAACGTCAAGAGAATTTCTTCGATCACTTGGATATCCGGGGGAGGATTTATACAGTCTTCCTTCTTCTGATAAACGTTTTCCTGATGGAGCGCAGTACCGGATTGAATTACCAAGCGTAGAAGGGCCGCGGGCTTTGGCAGCAACATTAGAGGAGATTGACCGTTACGGTATTACGGTACATCGCGTATCCCAAGGCAGCGGAATTATGTTGTTAACGGATAAAGAGATAAAAGAAATGTGCGAGATGACAGCACAGCGAAAGATGGAGCTAAGTCTGTTTGTAGGTCCAAGAGGCACCTGGGATATCAGTGCACAACCTTTCACCTCGGCCGGAAAAGTGATAGCCCTGCGTCACGAAGGAGCGGACCAGCTCGTCTATGCCATGGAAGATTTGCGTCGTGGCGCAAACTTGGGATTGCGCGGCGCACTGGTAGCTGACGAAGGGTTGCTTCTTCTCACGAAAGAAATGAAAAAGCAGGGATTGTTGCCAAAGGATTTCGTGGTGAAGGTGTCTGTTCAGATGATGGCGGCAAATCCGGTATCCATTAAGCTGATGCAAGATTTGGGAGCGGATACATACAACGTGCCGACAGCCCTTACACTGCCGAAATTGGCGGCGATCCGTCAGGTAACTGATATCCCGATTGATTTGTATGTAGAGGTTCCGGATGGATTTGGCGGATTTATCCGTTACTATGAAATTCCAGAGCTGATTCGTATTCTTGCACCGGTGTATATCAAATTTGGTTTAAGAAACCATCCTGACGTCTATCCATCCGGCAATCATTGGGAAGAGATTAACATCGCTTTATGTCGGGAGAGAGTACACAGAGCAGCGCTCGGTATTCAAATGATTGAGCGCTATTATCCAGAAGCGGTTACATCAAAACCGGGTGCGCCCGATCTCGGAGTTCCTGTGATTGCGCAGTCCAAAGCAGAGGAGGAACTATATGAGCGTCGTGTATAAGAACGTCATGATGAAACCAAACGACAATGTGGCGACTGCACTGATGAAAATTCCTGCAGGTGCGGTGGTTCGAGTCATATGCCAGGATAAGGGGTTTGAGATTGTGTTGAAACAGGAGATTGAATTTGGTCATAAGTTTGCGGTGGTTCCCATTCAGGCAGGGGAAGATGTTTTGAAATACGGAGAAGTCATTGGCGTTGCTTCTCAGGCCATTTTGCCGGGGGAGCATGTGCATGTCCATAATGTAGAGGGAAAAAGAGGGAGAGGAGACAGGACACATGCAAACGAATCATCAGTTATGGGGATATAGACGACCGGACGGCCGGGTTGGTATCCGTAACCATGTATTGATTTTGCCATCCATCGTTTGTGCAACACAAGCAGCAAAGCATGTAACCGATCTCGTTCATGGTACGGTATCGTTTGTTCACCAGCATGGATGCGCCCAGGTTGGTGTCGATTATGACCAAACATTTCGCACGTATGTAGGCATGGGGACCAACCCGAATGTCTATGGGGTTATCGTGATGGGACTTGGATGTGAAACACACCAGGCAAGAAGTGTTGCCGGTGAAATTGCGAAGACGGGGAAGCCAGTCGAAGTGGTTTCAATTCAGGATAATGGTGGTACACTTGGAGCGACTGCAGAGGCAGCACGAATCGCGACGAAAATGGTTCAGGATGCTTCTGCTCTTCCACGGGAGCCGTTTGATTTCAGTGAACTGATTGTAGCGACGGAATGCGGGGGCTCAGATGCCTGTTCGGGACTATCCGCAAATCCGGCCGTCGGTGTAGTCAGCGATATGATTGTCGATCGGGGTGGGACCGCTATTTTAGCGGAAACAACCGAGTTGATCGGGGCCGAGCACCTCTTGGCAGAACGAGCAGTTGATGAGCGAGTCGTAAAACGGGTGTACGAGGTCATCGAAGCGATGGAACAGAGGGCCATTATGATGGGCGTCGATATCCGTACCGGGAATCCGAGTCCAGGAAATCGCAAAGGCGGGCTGACGACCTTAGAAGAGAAATCACTTGGTGCTGCTGCCAAGGCAGGAACCAGACCGTTGCAGGAATTGATCGACTATGCCCAGGCGCCGACGAAAAAAGGACTCGTATGGATGGATACGCCTGGCCAGGATATCGAACAATTGACCGGAATGGTGGCCGGGGGGGCACAAATTGTGCTGTTCACCAGTGGCCGAGGTACGCCTACCGGCTCTCCAATCGCGCCGGTCATAAAAATTGCAACAAACTCGGCGATGTTTGAAAAAATGAATGAAAACATGGATATCAATGCGGGAACGATTGTAGAAGGGACGGAGTCGATTGAATCTGTCGGCGAGCGCATTTTCCATGAAATTGTATTGACCGCTTCCGGCAAACTGACGAAAGCGGAAATTTTGAAGCAGCATGATTTCGGTATTTACCGTATCGGGCCAACTTTCTAATGGAATGGAAAGGAGTTCATCATCATGGTAACTACGGTGCAGGTGAAAACATATCTAAATTACATTAACGGAGAATGGGTAG
>NZ_BJXX01000168.1 GCF_007991215.1 Aneurinibacillus danicus | reverse complement strand
GATTTTCACAGAAAAAAACTATAAAGCAGTCCTCTCCTACAAGCAATTATGAAATAATATGCAAAATATCATCTATCTCCTTACGCGGCGGTTTAGCCGGGAGGTCGACCGGATATCCCAGTGCAATGACCATTGTAATCTGCTTATAGTCGGCAATATTCAGGTACTCCTTAAACCGATGTTTGGCGAAGAAGACCGGGGCCGTCATAGGACACGTCGCCAACCCTGCCGCATGCGCCGCCAGCATTAAGTTCTGCGACGCTAAACAACTGCTTTTGATGCCTTCTTCTTCATATACCGAATCCTCAATTAAACCCAATGGCGTAAAAATTTTTTCACGAAACTTTGAAGTATATGACGTGGCGAGACAAACGATTAAAACGGGGGCATCGGCAAAAGAAGCGGCATAGGGGCCGAATGACCGCAGCAGCATCCTGGCCTCCTTATGCATTCCCCTCTGCTTTGCCTCTTCAGCGATTGTGCGCAGCTCCTCCCACACCATGGCGGAGAGCTTCTCGATTTTCTCCTTGTTCATAATAGCGATAAATTCCCACGCTTGTGCGTTCGTATCACTCGGCGCATGCCTTGCACAGTCAATAATTTCTCTAATTTGTTCAATTTGGACGGCTTTGTCTTCAAATTTTCGAACACTGCGTCTCCCTAACATTACAGCTTTAAACTGCTCATAATCCATCGTCCGTCGTCCACCTTTATCCTATTTCAAAATACGCAGAGACAGCACGCCTCTATTCTATTCGTTCTTTTTTGACCAGCAGCGCAGAACCTAAACCGCCCGCTGCTGCGATAGCAGCCAGGCCATATTCGCCTTCCCGCAGCTCATAAAATAATTTTACAAGCAGGATCGCCCCGGATGCCCCATAGGGATGCCCGTACGCAAGTGCGCCCCCTGTTCGGTTTACGATAGAAAGGGGGATACCGGTCTCTCGAATTGTCGCTAACGTTTGGGAAGCAAACGCCTCATTAAAAGCGAACGCGGAGATATCCGATGGCCCCAGTCCGTTTCTCGATAGCGTTCGTTTAATCGCGTCAACTGCGCCAAGACCCAAAACATTGGGATCGCATGCACTTGTTTCGGCGTGAATGAGGTGAAGTCCTTCCGTAAAGCGGCGCTGCTTTGCATATTCGTCCGTTGTTACCAGCACCGCTGCCGCTCCGTCATTTTCCGGACAACTGTTGGCCGCCGTTATTGTACCGCAAATCGGACGTACTCTTCCCGCCAGGCGCTTCATATTGGACCGTGGGCATTCATCGCGTTCTTCACCCAAAATCTCATGGTGAACATTTGCCCTGCACGCTTTTTCATGGCTCCAGACTGCGAACGCATCCTGAACCCGCCGTGATAGACGATACAGTTTCGCTACGTTCTCAGCCGCCTCGATCATGCCCGGATTCCCGATGGATTCCGGTGAAAAACGGGCGCACGTCCGATCGGAAGCGCTCGTACTTTCCGTTCCTCCGGCAAGCAGCGCTCTCCCACCACCGGCCTGAATGGTTCGCATGGCCAATATAACCGCATCCAGCCCGGATGAGCATTGGCGATTCACCGTAATTCCCGGCACATGCAGGGGAAGCCCCGCTTGAAGCAAAGCAAGACGTGCCACATTTCCCTTTCCCACAGCGTTACCAAGGATAACTTCATCGATTTGCTGCCCCCGGGCCAGATAACGAAGCAACGGTGCCGCAAGCTCCTCGGCTGTCCGCTCCCGATACATTCCGTCTACCTTACCGATGGCACTTCGCTTTGCCGCAACAATAACTGCTTTATGCATGAAGTGCCTCCCTGAGTGCCGTCCTTGATAGTTTACCGTTTTCCGTACGGGGAAAGTCGTTGACCGTGATGATACGCCGGACGTATTGCCCGTGTGTCAAAGACATACGAAGTTGCTTGCGAAGAGCCGATTTAATCTCCGGTGTGCATTCCGCCTCCAGAAGAACAAGAACGGCTTCCTGTCCGTATCTATCATGCGGTACACCTATGGCTGCCGCTTCAGTAATGCCTGGAAAAGCAAGAGCAATCGCTTCGATTTCACGCGGATACATTTTCACCCCGCGGCAGATAATTTTGTCCTCTTTGCGTCCGGTTAAAAATAAGTATCCATCGTCGTCAAGATATCCGTAATCCTCGGTTGTAAACGTACGAAGATCCGATCTTCCTTCTGCCACATACCCACTGAAAAGGAGCGGGCTTGTTATCTGAAGCAAACCAACTTCTCCATTCGGCAGTGTATTCCCCGCTTCATCGACAATGCGACATTCGACTCCCGGCAGTACCCGTCCAACCGAGCCGTCCCGTCCGTTTCGCATAGAATGTGCCGCAATAAAGCTCGCTTCAGATGAGCCGTAAAACTCGATGAACTCGGCATCCGTTTTGCTGCACAGCGCCTTCCGCAGGGAATCCGGGCAGCGATCGCCGCCACAAATAATTGCGGCCAACCGGATTTTTTCCGGCAGCCGTGCAAGCATGGACGGGACAGCATAAAGCACGGCATCAGCACTGTAGACACTGCGATTCGTCAATTGTTCGGGTGATAGAAGCTGAACGGTTTTTCCCCGGTACAATGCGTGAAGCGCTCCATAAAGAAAAAGGGAGCTCTCAAGCGGTCCCGGAATAAGTACCGTTTGCACTCTTGCCCAATCAATCATCGCATCGCTTAACCGAAAGCTTTGCTTCCAGGAATTCCATGTTCGCATAAACCCTTTCGGTGTACCCGTTGTTCCCGAGGTAAATCCGATATAAAACAAATCTTCATCTTTTGGCAGTGCGGTATGTACTCGTCCCTCTGCTACATCACCGGGATGAAGGCAGGTCACATCAGCCAGCGGCCTATCTGCGAAACAAAGAGCAGGTTTTGTAATGCGGACCATCTCCGTTAATCGTTGCATGGGCCACTCGTAAAAAGGCATGGCGATCGCACCGATATGGTTGGCCGCCAAAAAGCAGGCCAACAGCTCGGCTCTGTCGCGAAGCAGAAGTGCCACGCGATCGCCATGCCTTACATTGTGTGCAACCAGTGCGGCAGCCAGCGCATCAATCCTCTGCTGCAGCTGTTCATAGGTGTACTCCCGCACTCCTTTGATAGCTGTGGTCTGCCCGCTGTATTGCCTAAGCCGCATGCCGTCTTTGTCTTTCCTTTACGAAAGGTACGTTGGCCATTTTGCTGATGAAAAGGGAAGCTGCCACTGCTTTTATAGCGTCTCCCGGAAGGAAAACTACGTTCTGCGCAAGCGCCGCCAAAAACGGTGTTTTCATAGTAATCATCAAACCTAATGAACCCATAAGATACACAAAACCGATCCCGAACAAAACGGATGATAAAAGGGCTGTCGCAAAGACCGGAAACACTCGAATTTTATCAATGGAATAACCAATGAGAAAAGCAGCAAAAGGCCAGCTAAATAAATACCCTGCAGACGGTCCGACAAATACAGACCAACCGCCGCGGCCCCCTGATAATAGCGGAGCGCCGGCCGCTACCAGCAACAGAAAAACAACGACACTTAAAAAACCTCTGCGTGCGCCCAACAGGCCGCCAATCGCCATAATGGCCATAGATTGAAGGGTAATAGGGACACCGCTTCCCCCCAGTTGAATGCCCGGTACGATGCCAAGTGCCGCAATGATAGCAGCTCCCATGGCAATAAATGCAATCGATTTCGTTTTCATGCGTTTCCTCCTATTGTATGTAAACTTACAATAATAAAAAGTTAACACATAAAACAAAATGTCGCAATATAGCGAATTCGATTGAATTTTCATATTAGAAAAAATTTAATATAATCTATTTGTTAGCGGTTCAACATTAATGGATAAAAAACAGAAGCTATTTAAATTTTAGAATGAGGAGGAATTACTATGGAGGAGATTATAGCCCGGTTTAAGGAAGTACCGACTACATGCATTTCCGATGCAATGCAAGGACTTAACAACCTGGATTCAACCATTAAGCCTTTGAAAGAGGCTTATACAGTTGCCGGAAGAGCGTTAACGGTAAAAATACCGGTAGGAGACAACTCTGCCGTTTTAAAAGCGATCAGAGAAGCAAAAATAGGAGATGTTTTAGTCGTTGACGCCAAGGGCGATTTATATCGCGCAATCGCCGGTGACTTTGTTGTAGGGATGGCAAAAACCATGGGAATTGAGGGAATCGTGGTCGATGGTGTCATTCGGGATATTACGGGGATTAAAGATTTAAATTTTCCCGTATTTTGCAAAGGCACAACTGTTGCGGCGAGCGGCAAAGCCGGTGTAGGTGAAATCAACGTACCTATCTCTTGCGGCGGAGTAACCGTTCGTCCCGGAGATATCATTATAGGGGATGCAGACGGCGTTGTGGTGGTTCCAAAAGAAATCGAACAAGATGTTTTGAAAAAAGCGCAGGAAAAAATGAAGACGGATCAGGCGCGGGAAGAAAGTATTCTAGTAAATCGGGAGACAGTAATCAACTATCTGGACAGTATCTTATCAAAGTGATGCCTGCTTCTGGATAAAACCACCATGGCCGATGAGCCACAAGCCCTGCCATGAAAATTGCGGGAAGACCAACTGACTTTTGAGGTACAAAGGAAAAGAGAGGAAAGAATGGGGAGAGGATTTTTTCAATATTGAAGTAAAAAACGAGGCACACGGCCTCGTTTTTTACTTCAATTTAAATGTAGAAGCTGCATGCTGTAATTCTTCTGCCATACGAGATAACGTCGCTGCAGAAGACGTTATCTCCTCCATGGATGCCAGCTGTTCTTCCGTGGCTGCTGATCCTTCCTGCACGCCACTCCGGTTCATTTCAGCAATTTGCTGGATGACATGCACCGCTTCTGCTATTTGTTCCGCTCCGGCGGCCACCTGATGTGCCGCAGAAGAGACTTCGGCAATTTGCTGTGCCACTTCATAAACGAATCCTTGAATTTCTTCGAAGGAATGCCCGGCCCCTCGTACAGCCTCGATTCCTTCCTCCACCTCTTTCGTTCCTTCTTCCATCGTATCTACGGCCTGCTTTATCTCCTGTTGAATGGTATAAATCAGCTCCGTGATTCGACCGGCAGAAGCGGCAGACTGTTCAGCCAGCTTACGAACTTCATCTGCTACCACCGCAAATCCGCGACCATTCTCACCGGCACGTGCTGCTTCAATAGCAGCATTTAGGGCGAGGAGGTTAGTTTGTTCGGCAATTCCAGTAATGACTTGCACAATTTGATCGATTTCTCCCGATCGTTCTTCCAGATTTTTCATTGTACTTTCCATATGCAAAACAGTACCATGAATCGTATTCATTTGATGTACCGTGCTTTGAATCGCCTCATTCCCCTCGTATGCCCGCGCGGAAGCATGTTCCGCCACGGTTGAAACACGAGCTGCCTGATCGGCGATACCATGAATCTGTTCAGACATCACATCCATCGTTGTCGACGTTGTTTCCACGCTATGCGCCTGTTTTTCAGCTCCATTTGCTACCTCTTGAATGACGGAAGCAATTTGAGCACTGGCCTTCTCTGTTTGCTCGGCACTGGCCGTCAGTTGTTCAGACGAAGCAGCTAATTGCTCTGACTTCTCCTGAACATTTTGCACAATATTATGCAATTTTTCACTCATTTTGTTAAACTCTACCGCCAGTGCTCCCAATTCGTCTCGGGACGTCACCTGAACACGCTTCGTCAAATCCCCTTCACTGATGCTGCGTGCAACATTCGCAAATACAAGCAAGCGTCTCACAAGGGAACGAATCACAAAGAAATTTTGCACCGACGCAAACACAATGGCCAGCACCGTTACCCAGATCGTCACATTTAAAATCGGGCGCGCCGCCGCTTTCGGTTCATCCACGTACATCGTACCGGCCAGCTTCCACCCTGTTATCTTGTTAGTAGTAAAAAACATCTTTTTCTGTTTACCTTCAAATTCGTAATCAAATTCCCCGGATTGTTCCGTATACATCTTCTTTGACTGCTCTGTATTCGTTTGCTCACCTATCTTCGCCGTCGGATGGACAATATAGTGACGATTCTTGTCCAATAAATAGGCATAGCCTTCATTTCCAATCTTTACTTCAGCTATCTGCCCGGCCAAATCTTTCAGGCTCATATCCACGGCCACTACATCGCCTCCGCCCTCCAAAGCGCGGGCCAGCGTAATCACCATCTCTTTCGAGCCGCTATCCAGATACGGCTCTGTCATAATAATACTGCCGCCCGCTTTTATAGCTTCCCGGTACCATCCGCTTTCTAACGGATTATAGCCGGGCTTTATTTGTTGAATAGGGGCAATTCGCATTTTCCCATCTGACGTTACGACATACACGTTTTTCAATTCAGGATACAGACCTAAAAACCGGCTTAATTGTGACTGGATGCGGGCATCTGTTCCTTGATGGCTCAACTGATCATTCATTTGTTCTGCCAGCAATTCTACACTTTTCTTTTCATCCTCAATATATTTCGTAATCAAACGATCTAAAAACACCACGTTTTTTCGAGCATTTTGCAAAATTTCTTCTTCCATCCGTTTCTCTGCTGTCTTGTACGAAATAATACCTAATAATAACGTCGCAAACAGCACGCTTGTTGTAAATGCTAATACAAGTCTCCATTTAATATTGAGCTGCATTCTCTGCTTCATATTGATTTTTTCTACTCCTCCCGAAACTTTAATAGTATCTCAACATTTGCCGGGGTAGATGGGACAAGGATTCTCTTGAACCTGCCCCCATTTCTTATGGTTCTTATCAAGAATTCCTTATCCAGCAACTCAATCCCGACATATAGTCCCATAGTCTTATTCCACAATCCAACCAGAAAACCCTTTTTTTAACACAAACTTTTCAATAATTATACACTATCCCAACAGCGCCTATCTGTCACAATAAAAAACAGGCCGCATTACGGATATGCCGTTTGGCGACCTGTTTTTCTTCAGATTTATTGCGTTAAGCTAACTCCTCACCCCTGCAAAACTTGTCTTACTGTTTCTTTAAGGAGTGTCGGGGAACCGATAAGCTTCTGTAAATCATCTGTCGTTTTGGACGTTTCCCCTTCTGAAACTGCGTTATAAATAACCGCTGTAAGTACGGCAAAGGGCTCAGGAACACCCGCGTTTACGAGAATATTTCTCTCCTCTTCAAAAGAAACGGACTGGTGCACGACTTTTTTACCAGAAACCTCTGAAAGGATTTGAGCCAAATCGTCAAAACTCCAGGTTTGATTGGAAACAAGGTTATACGTCTTGTTTTCATGTCCTTCCCCTGTAAGAACCGTCGCGGCAGCCAGGGCAAGATCGCTGCGGGTCACCGAATTTATTCTTCCACTTCCTGTATTGGTAACTACCGCTCCATGCTCTACGGATGCGCCCAGAGCCGGATTCACAAAGACTTCCGTATACAAAGCGTTACGCAGGAAAGTATAAGGAATGTTAGTGGTACGAATTGAATATTCCGTAGCTAAATGGACATGAGCAAGGGGTAATTTTGACTCCTCAGCAAAAGCATATCCGGTATATGCGATATGTTTTACCCCTGCATCTCTGGCTGCTTTTACGACATTCGCATGTTGAACTATACGCAGCGTATCATCAGCATCCGGACTTGAGATAAAAAGCAGCCTGGAGGCACCAGCAAAAGCTTTATGAAGAGATTCCGGATCAAGATAATCGCCATGACGAACTTCAACTCCGAGATCGGTAAGAGCAGAGGCTTTTTCGACATTGCGGGCAATCGCAATGATTTGACCCGCGGGCACCTTTTTTAGCAGATGTTCAATAACAAGACCTCCGAGTTGACCTGTAGCACCAGTAACAACAATAGACATAGAAATTCCCTTCCCTTCTCCCAGACAATTTTCAAGAGGGTGAGAGTATAACCTAACTGGTTACAACACATGGTAAAAACATGATATCAGTATAACCAAATTGGTTACAACAAACCTGAAAAAAATCAGCTCTTAGACGAGCTAATTTTCTCACTCAGTTCAGTTACTAACTGCTCCAGCGTAACTTGAGCTAATACCTGTTCCATCGCAGACTGGGCTTGAAGCAAAACCAATCGAAAAACTGATTCGATATTGGCTCCAACCGGACATTCCGGATTCACATGGTCATGGAATTTGAAAAGTTCATCTTCCTCGACAACTTCAACAGCTCGATACACATCAAACAGGGTGATTTCTTCCAAATCCTTCTGGAGGTATGCTCCACCAACTCCAGCTCGCACATTCACCAATCCAGCCTTTTTTAGCTTCGCAATGATTCTCCGGATAATCACCGGATTGGTCTTTACACTTTCTGCTATCCATTCTGAAGTACAGTGTGTTTTACTTACTGCTATCAAAGACAGGATATGGACTGCGATGGAAAAGCGACTGCTGATTTTTTTCATATGCTTCACCTTCTTGCTGTAACCATTATAGTTTCGGCAGTCTTGTTAAGTCAACCTTCGTTTTTATGCAACGCCAGTGATTCAGTTTCATCCTCCAGTTCGGTTTCAATTTCTTCGCTATTCATGATTCTGGTTATTTCATAAGCTCCGTGTTGTAAGAAAATAAATGCCATTTCATATTCCTCCGTTTTAGATTACGACTCATTGTAGTTTAAGATAACAGCGACGGTCTTGCAGAAGACCGTCGCTGTTATCTTTATTTAATTCCCGCTGGCTCTGGAACAGGCTGGCCCAGCCATTCTTCATAAAACGCATCAATATCCGGTTCAAAATCCATAATCACAGGATAGAATGGAGTTACCGCTTCAACTTCTAGCTGGGTACCACATCCTGGACAATAATATTCACGAATGACCTGCCAGTTTGGATCAGGAGCCAAATATTTCGGATATAATTCCTCCATCTTTGCTTCCGTATCTCTTACATATACTAAAGCATTGAGCTTCCAATTTTGTTTGTAATGTCCGAACTCATGTCCACAATCACACTTCGTAACTGTGACATCTCACTGATTACTTAAAATACATAAACCCAATTTTTAACCGTTACTACCCGTTATTACTCGTTATTCAACGTTCGGAAACCCAATAAAATCAAGGAAAAGTGAGAGTGTGAGTGTGTTCAGTGTGGAGAGAGGATTCCTGATGGAGTGAGACGAAATTTCGGTGGCTCATCCTCTTTTTGATGGGTGAACGCTGGTAGTGGCACGACCGTCAACCCGCGCGGCGCAAAAGTGTTAGAAACCGCGTTACTACTGGTATTACGAGTGTTACAACCCTATGCAACATGGTCGAATCAGGCCGTTTTTACTTCGATTCTATCGTCCTATTTACGCAACTTATTTTCGCAACCGCACTTATTTTCGCAACTTGACCCAAAAGCCACGCCGCTACTGGGTTTTTTGCCATTTTCGCGCCGCACGACCTCGGATATTTTCGCAATCGCACACAGAGGCCTCTTCTATGGGTTTGCAGCGGTTTCCTACAGTCTGGAAACATCCCATAGGGTTGTTCAGTTTTCCAGTACGACAAAAGCAATGTGTCTAGCCCGCCATGTACTTTGAGGCATATCTTACTCATGAAATTGTACAGCATCCTAGAATTTGATAACTTTCAATTAGTCGATTTATTTTGGAATCCATACATCATAATTGCTCGATTTTATCGAGACATTCCGCTATCTCAGCTTTATACCTTTTCACAATATTATCATGCCTCCCTCCCTTGTTATCTTTACTATGGGGCTGAGTGGTTAGGTATTCCGTAAACTGTGAAAGCCCCCTCATCACACGGTCAATTAGATAGAGATAATCAAATTGTTTATCCCCCAAATGTTCTTTGTGGCTGAGAATTTGGATCAGCGAGTGCTGCGAATCTCTCATCAAAAGAACTTGTTCGTGAGGTGATCGCTTTTCCAAGGGATTGTAAACTTCGTTTTGATAGTAGGCAGCAAGCAAATCCTCTTTCAAGTCCTCTTGTTCTTTCTTGATTTCCTGCTCGAATTGTTCTTTCTCGTCCCCAGTCAAAAAATCAAGAGAGCGCCTTTCTGCCTCTGCTTTTCCTTTCCCCGTCCTGAGCCATTCTTCATTGATGCTATATTCGATGGCAATTAAACGAATCAGTGAGTCGGATGGAACATCATGTCCTTTCTCGATATTGGAAATGTGGGCATTAGATACTCTTAGCTTCTCGCCGAACTGCTTTTGAGTTAATTTGAGTCTTTTCCTAATTGTGAGAACACGCTCTCCTATGGTGGTATGCATCAAACGACCTCCAAAATACAGAATCCATACTTTTCATGCAAAAAAAGAGAGAAAACACTTGATTATTATGGATTCCATAATTATAATTTAAGTATCAAGTTAAATTATACACTAAAATCTAAGTAAATAAACATGGTTTGGAGGTGAGTGGATGGCAAATTCGAACAATTCAGAACTTGGTTTAGAAATTCGGAAACATCTCTACCGCATAGGTAAATCTCAAAAGTGGCTTGCGGAAGAAACGGGTTTTTCCACTGTTCATGTTTCAGCTGTTATCAATGGCAGGGCAAAGCCTTCACCAGAGTTTTTGTATAAAGTTTGCCAAGCCTTAAACACGGACATCGAACCGTTCATCAAAATTATGTTCAAAGTAATTTAAGATGAAAAAGACCATTTGCCCCCATAAGAACTTCACGAAAAGATACAAGCGACCTCGCAAGTCTCCTCAGCTGCCGATCAGGCAGCGACAGCATGTGTCAGTCAAGCGCACGCTCCCACTGGCTGGCCATCTGTTGGCAGTAAGGCATTAACAAAGATGAACGTTGAGAACGGGAATGAAGCCGGGATAGGCAAGAAACAGAGGCACGAACGAAAGGGGGGGATACTGTTGGAAGTAAGATTGACCGTAGCGGAAACAGCTGCACTGCTTGAAATTACCGAACAAGCCGTACGCAAACAGATCAAGGAAGGAGTTATCAAAGCTAGCATAGCGTCGTCGACTAGTAGAGGTCGTCCCGGATATGAGATCTCATTGACCTCCCTCCCGATCGAGGCGCAACGCAAATATTGGACAAGCAACGAAGTGGTGGCAGCTACTGAAGAGAGTCCAAGCGAAAAGGAACCGGATTTATCCGCTGGTATAACCTATTCGTTGGCCGAACTGGAGAATGCCGTAGGTAAGGAACGCTTTCAGGAAATGCTGGCCGCAGCGGAGCGCCGAATTGAGATTATCGAACGGGCGGCGAACCCGCCGAGCGGGATGGGGAAAACAGAATGGGTGAAGCATCTGGCTGATGTGTATGGCCGAAGCGTGGT
The DNA here is from genome assembly GCF_007991215.1 of Aneurinibacillus danicus. Classification (GTDB taxonomy): domain Bacteria; phylum Bacillota; class Bacilli; order Aneurinibacillales; family Aneurinibacillaceae; genus Aneurinibacillus; species Aneurinibacillus danicus. The sequence goes on along the minus strand of NZ_BJXX01000168.1, from coordinate 17,339 downwards.
TTCCATTTATGGCGATGCGAAAAAATTTGAAGAGTTTGGAGTAGTAGGACTCATGCGAAAATCGCGTCTCCTGACACAGGGGCCGCAGCGAACGTCAATCCCGTTTGAAGTCGAGCGTTTCATCAGAGCATCCTATCTGGATCGCAAGAAACGGAAACCAGCCAAAGTGCGGAAGTTGCTGGAAGCCTATTGTGAGACAAACGGTTACGATATGCCGTCCAGAGCGAGCGTGTACCGCTACCTGAAGGACATGGAAACCTACGAACCTGATCTGTGCTGCTTGGCACGCGAAGGCCCGGAAGCGTACATGAAGAAGTTCGCGGAGAAGGCAACCCGTAAGGAACCGGACTATGTGAATCAGGTCTGGATGGGCGACCATCACAAGCTGGACATGTTCATCTCACATGGAGGACGAGCAATCCGGCCGTGGCTCACCGTCTGGTTCGACGTATGCAGCCGTGTGGTGGTGGGATGGTGCCTATCGACTAGCGCAAACGGGCGGACAATTGCCCTGGCATTGCGTCACGCGATGCTGCCCAAGAAGGTGCTAACTAAGGATGAAGACGGAAACGAGGTTGAGGAAACGCTGGAGATCGGCGGCATCCCTGCTATGCTGTACATCGACAACGGCGAAGACTACAAAGCCCAAGTCAAGGCGGGCAAGAAGCACGAGGATTGGGAACTTTCGCGAGAGACGCGCGGCATCTGCGCTCAATTCGACATTAAAGTGCAGTTCGCTACGCCGTACCATCCGCAAGCGAAGGCCCATGTTGAACGCTGGTTTCGTACCTTCACCGAGCAATTCACAAGGGAACAACCGGGCTGGTGCGGCGCAAACCCTGATGAGCGCCCGGAAGGATTCGACGAGAAAAAGGAGCATGAGCAAGGCAAGCTGAAGACGCTGGACGAGGTATCGGAGGAAATAGAAGCCTATCTGTATGAATATCACACAACCAAACATGAAGGCATACATACAGAGCCGCTTCACAAGCATTTTTCAACGCCAAAGATTCGTGAGGGCTGGCCGGACGAACGGGCACTCGACATTTGCCTGATGGATGTGGAGAGCGCGGCGGTAACGGGCAGCGGTATCAAGCGCTTCAGTACGCGCGGTAAACCGCGCTGGTTCATGCACCCGGAGCTACCGGCATTCGCTGGGCAAAAGGTCATCATCAAGTACGATCCGAACCGGATCGGCGAACTGCTGGTTTTCCACCCGAAAACCAAAAAGTACATGTTCACGGCGACCAATAAGGAGCTTCTGGCATTCGACGCCAGCAAAGAGGATATTCAAGAGTTGCATAAGCGTCGCGCCAATCGTCGGAAAGTCGTCAAGCAACTTATCCAAGACGCGAAAACTATATTGCTGGAGGATGTAGTCGAAGAGCGAAAGGCCGCAGGCACGCAGCGTAAGATCGGCAAAACGGGCAATGTGAAAAAAGGCGTGCGGGCTGCTGTTGGCACTGAACAAGTGGTTAAGCGGCGCGAGGAAGAAAGTAAAGCAAGCAAAATGACGAAGCCTGTCAAGACGTTAAACGCATTGGATGAATACATCCTGCGTGAAGGAACTGAAGGATAAACCACCAATAATGAAGGAGGCGAACCAAATGGCAATGCCGCAATTGGTTCAACGTGAGGAGTGGTCGAAAGAACGAACCCTCCTCCATCGGTACATCAAGGAGGAGGGCGGAACAGCCAAAGATGTAGCTCGGGTACTTGGCAGGTCTCAGAGCCTCATCTCCCTCTATATTAACGGAAAATGCAATGAAAGTGAAGAACTGCGCGAGAAGGTTCATGCATTTTTGCAAAGCCGGGGCATGGTTGAACGGCCCCAAGTGAAAGAGGTCGTCACCGACGCCGATTTTGTCACAAGCATTGATGAACTGCCTTTCATTGAAACAAACGATGTCAAGCGCATTCGGTACGTGCTCAAAAAAGCAGCATCCAAGAAAAAATTCGGTATCATCGCCGGGAATCCCGGACTGGGCAAAACCGAAGCGCTGAAAGCCTATATGAAAGCCAATCCGGGCACGTCCCTGTACATCCGGTGCAAAACTACGCACACCATTAAAAGCTTGCTGGAAACGATAGCCGACGCGCTCGGCCTGTCGGACAAAGGAACGTCCAGCCGATTGCAGCGGCGAATTGAAAAGCAGTTGAAGCAAACGCCGCGCTTCCTGATCTTTGACGAAGCCGATCTGCTAAAAACTGCTGAAAAATACGAAGTGCTACGCGACATCTACGATGAGGTCGGTTGCATCGGTATCGCGTTGTGCGGGAATTTCGCGCTGGCGGAAACTCTGATTGATCTGGCAGACATGCGCCCGGAGTTGAAGCGTTTAGCCGACCGCGCTCCGTATCATCAGCGCCTGCAAGGCCCTTCACGCGAGGAAGTCGAGCAATTGCTTGAACGGGTAAATCTGACTCCCGCAGCGCGTAAATTGATGATTCATATTGCCATGAACCCACGTAAAGGCGGGTTGCGGAATTGCATGGAAATCCTTGATGTGCTGCTGGACATAACGGAGGGCCGCGCCATCACCGAGGATATGGTCATGCAGATTGGTCAAATCAACTTGACGGCGAACGCCTAATGACGGAGGGGAATCGGATATGGAAATGAAGTGTGTTCGGGAACGCATCGTTCGGCATGTTGGGGACATCTTGCAATCGCCAAGCATCTTCCGGCTCATGCATGAGGAATACTTGGCTGAAGGCTATACCGCTGATCTGCTGCCCGGCTGCGTCATTCTGCGACTGGAGGACGGTGAAATTCACTTCGCTTGGAAGAACGGTATGATTGTAGAGCGAGTATACTCCTACCGTGCGCAGCAGCACGCTGGATAAACGTCGAAACGCTCCAGATCGGGAGCGTCGCGGAGGGACTGACCGCCCCCGCCTGATGATGACAGGTCAAGAATAGGAGACGATGGATATTGGAAACATTCGCGAGTTATTTGAAGTTTCACAGGAAAGCCAAAGGGTTGACGTACGATCAACTGGCGGTAAAGGTTCCGATCTCTGCCGAGGTACTGGAAAGCTATGAAAAAGGAGAACGCATGCCCACCGTCCCGGACTGGCTCATGCTGCAACGCTTCTTCGACGAACTGAGCCCGAAGGAAGAAATCGTTTTAATGACTGAGCTTTTGATGAGGCAGCAAAAACTGATCGTGGATTTTGTCGCCATTTCTCACATTAATCCAAACCCGGAAATCCAGCGTGCGATTTATGAAATTGCGGATGTATTGTCGGAATCAACCATTGATGAAGATTGCGCAGACGATCAAACGATGTACCGTGATTTGCACAAAAAGGTTATGGCAGCCATGAAGCCTTATCAAATCCTTTTGGACGGACTCCGTGTCACCACGTAAATGCCGAAACGCTCCTGTTCTGGAGCGTCGCGGGGTGATTGGCCTCCCCCGCCTGATGATGGCAGGCCAGAAAGGAAGGTGAATAGTCATGGACAAGAAAAAAGCCGCAGCGCACCGACTCACAGGAACGACATCCTGCACGCCTCGTGTACAACGCTACGACAAAGAGAAAAATCAGACTACAAATAGTTTACCGCTTTTTAGAGGGAACTTCAACCCGTCCAGACTCGGGCGGGAGCGTTCCTTATATTCTCGCCTCCTCCCCGCCCTATCGCCTCGTTTCGTGCATAGGTTTGGGAAGCTTGTGGGCGGCGCTGTGTGCTTGTCGATCTTGTCCGTATCCAACCAGGCGGAACGAACCTACCACAAGACGGAAGGAGAATAATTCAATATGGCTGACAATTCGTCATTATTTGACATGCGCGAGCTTTTCGCCATGCTGTTCAGCGCCGATTCGTCGGAAAGAGCCGAATGGCTGGAGCGAATCACGCCAGCAGAATTGGAGTGGTACTATGAGCAGCAATACATCCACTAAGACCCCGCCGCAGCTTCTGAAAAAGATATGGGCGCTGGCAAAGGAAGTCGGGATGGATGAAGACATGGTGCGCGTCATAGCCAAGCGGGTAACAGGACAAGCAAGACTATCGGGATTGAGCAAGGAACAAGCTTGCGCCGTGATCGACGCCATGAACGAAGCGGCTGGTAAAAAGAAACCGAAGCCAACCCAACGCGAATTTCGGATGACTGATGCCCAGCGGCGAAAGATTGAACAACTCGTTTACGAATTGGGCTGGGCAGACGATCCTGACCATCTGAGGAAATTTATTAAGAAATATTACAAGATCGACCATATGGATTGGCTGACTAAACGGCTGGCTTCTAATTTAATCGAATCTCTTAAAAATGTACTGGCTCGGCACCAAAATAAACTAGGCTGACAGAAACGCCATCTGCGCCCCTTATTATCCGGGCGGGTATAAAACCATTCATCCGTTCGTAGAGGGCCGTTATCACGCGTTATAACGCGGTTTCTGAACGTATGGGCCGGATGGTCAAGCATATTAGCTGAATTGAACGGGGAAAGGAGATATTTTCGCATGGAAACGGCAATGGAATTTTTCAGCAAACAAAAGGCGGATATCTTGATCGCGATTTGCAATCACATCGAGCAGCGGCTACTGGCCGAAGCCTCCTATCAAGCTTTGAAGAAAAATTTTGGTCAGACTTACGATAGGATTGAGGCTGCGCTGCCAGCAGACCAAAAGCATCTTTTGGAAGAGTTGTATGTGGCCGAAACGGGAATCGATGACTTATTCAAAGAAGCGCTGTTTCTACGTGGTATGCAATATGGCGCAAATTTGGCGGCGTTGCTTCGTTTTCCGGCGGATGACTCGAACTATCTACACATTGAAAGGGCGTGAGAGTATGGGTATCAACTGGAATCATTTGATCTATGATGCGCGCGAGGAAGCCCAAACGCTGGCATGTCAAGGAGAACGGTATAAACAAGCCGCTGCGGAAGTGAGCAGTCTTGAACATGAAGTGAAGACCTTACTGCCAGATGACAAGCAGCATCTGTTGACGAGACTGTCCGACGCAGATACGACTATGCATGCGGAATACGAACGGGAGCTGTATCTGGTCGGCGTGCAGCACGGATACGAATTGGCCAAATTCTTGAACTGTCAGACGCTCGCGCGAGCAAGTCAAACGGAAAATCTCACGGATACACCGTCCGAAATTTCAGCCGAAGATGTGATGTTTGCCATGGACGAGCAAATTAATACCTGCCTGCAAAGAGATCAGGCATACGCGATAGCCAGCCAACGAGCAACTGAATTGTTCGATACGATGAAACGCGATCTCCCAGCCGACAAGGTGAAATTACTCATCGAATTGGACAACGCATTCGCTGAGAAAGAAGCGGAGAAAACAAAAATTTACTATGCTGTCGGTTTACGTCACGGTAACGGTTTGAGGGCAATCCTCTCCCCCGTCGCGGCTTCATGGGGATAACGCATAATGAAAAGGAGGGGCGCGGCGGTTGGGTGCAGCGAAAGAATTCTGGTTTAAGGAAACAGAGCGCTGGCTTAAGTCCTACCCGGAATGGAAGCGGAATCTGCCGCGCTCCTGCGACCTTTTCAATTACGAAGAGTTTTATCGGGTGGATTTGATAGAGCAGGCACTTCGGGAACTGGGCGATGAAGAACGGAAGCTATATGAATTATTCTACCGACAGAACAAAAGTTATATTGCCATTAGCTTGGCCATGTACATGAGTCGGACGACGGTATACGAATCCAAAATAAAACTAATTCGCAAGCTTGCGGAACGGTTAGGCATCAAAAGCCGTCACAACGTAAGAGAGGGTTGACTCCCCTCTCTTTTTTATTTTCAACTGCGAACTTTCAGTGTTTTGCCATTCGATAAAATAAAAGATGAAAACAGACCACTGAATGAAGGTGTTGATGTGACAAACAATATCGATTTCAGTTCCATCCTGCATGAAGCGCAGCCAAGCGATTTTCCATATCCGTATAACTTCATCGCAGAAATTGCCGGAGTTGAATCGGCATTGGTTTTAGCGCGTGAAATAAGCGGCATGTATTATTATTTTCCGGTTTACCGAAACGCTACAAAGAGACTTCGACGGCGACTGATTCTAAAAGAATTTGATTCTGGTTCTTCTATGAAGGATATCGCTCGAAAATGCGATTTGTCGGAAACGGAGGTGCGGAAAGAGATAAGGAAAATGAAAAGAGCAGCTTCTGAAAAAGACAATATTCGGGGTGGGTAGGATGCTGGTAAGCAATCAGCAGAAGTACGGCTCGTTCATGCATGAAATACAGGCAAGCGATCTGCCGCGTCCTCATAATAGGATTGCCGAAATCATTGGAATCGAAAAAACACTTGAGTTATCAAGCCTATTAGGCGGTTCAATGGTCTATTTCCCCATTCATGCCCATGTGACGCGCAAATTAAGAAATCTGTCGATTCAACGAGATTTCGAAAGTGGTATGAGTCAAAAAGAACTGGCTCATAAATACCGGCTATCCACAGGGTGGGTGTGGGTAATTCTTCGGGAATTCCGAAAGCAGGAAAATAACCGAGAAATGAATGAACGCAGTCACGTCAAGCCATAACACGAAAATAAACATATGAATAGAGGAGCGAACGAACCCATGTTTACCGTACAACCGAACAAAAAGTTGGAAGAGTTATCCGCGCTGGACAAGCGGATCAGGGAGCAACGTAGCACTTGGAATGAGCAACAATCGGAATTGAGAAATCGAATTGCTGCTCTGAAAGACCAATTGCATCAGTGCCTGTTGCAAGAAGGCAACGACGAAACATCGAACTACCCGGAAGTTGAACGGCAATTGAAAATCGCCGAAGCGCAACTCGCCGAAATCCAGCGCTCGATTGCCCCCATCGAAGCCGAATGGGCTGAACAACAAGCGGAGCTTCTGGAAGCGGCGATTAAGGAAGCCAGCGTGTTTGTTGACGGGGAATGCATCAAAGAAAAGGAACGCATCGAGAAGGCATTGTTTGCCCTGAAAGAGCAGTATCACGAGCACTTGAGGGAGCTTGGGCGCGTGTATGAAGCCGCCCGAATCAAACACGAGGAACGCGAGTCCCTTCTCATGAGAAAAGACCCCTCCCATCAGCGTCAGCGCTCCGGGATGCACAATCGGTTCGAGTTCCGATCCTGGGCGGAATACCTCATCGAAGAACCGCGCGATGCGGACAAATATTTCAAAGAAGGCATTCAAGCAATGCGCGGCTAACTGAATGAAAGAAGGGTACATGATGAAATGGTATGAGATTTTTCGTTCAGGACGGTATGAGCCGCAAGGCCAATTTACTGAAGACGACCTTCAGCAGATCGCAGACAACTACGAGCGGGACGGTGCCGCAGCCCCTATCGTCATTGGGCATCCGAAAGAGGAACAGCACGCTTACGGCTGGGTAACTGGCGTCAAACGAGTGGGCAACAAACTGCTGGCCAGCTTCAAAGATGTCGTTCCTGAATTTGCCGCAGCCGTCAACGCGGGGCGATACAAGAAGGTCTCGGTTCGGCTGCGGAATACAGGGAACGGCTGGACACTTCGGCACGTCGGATTTCTCGGGGCGGCGGCTCCAGCTGTCGAGGGACTGCCCCCCATTGAATTTGTCGGAAACAACGGCGCATATATCGAGCTAGACTTTTCAGGAGAAGAAAGGACGGAAACAGGAATGACACACGAGGATTGGAACAGGAGGATCCGCCAAGCTCTACAACGTGAGCGTGAAATCGTTGCGTTTGTCGCCAGACATGAAGCGAAACTGCCGCCCGCGATGCGTAAGGGGCTGGCGGAATTTATGGCTGAATTGTCGGATGAACAAACCGTCGAGTTTTCGGAAGACGGAGAACGGAAACGGCTATCCCCTTACAGCTTTTTCAAACAGTTCGTGACTGAACTGTCCGAACGGGGAGCGTCATTTTCGGAAGACGCAGGGAAATCAGTATTTCAATTATCCGCAAATGACCGGATAGACAGCGAGCGGTTGGAGATCGACCGAAAGGCAAGAGACTTTGCGGCGCAGCATCAATGCAGCTACGAGGATGCGGTTTTTGCCGTGCTGCGGACATAAGGAGGAAATGAATCAATGACATCATTAAGTACAACGCGTATGGTAGACCCGATATTAACGAATGTCGCAATCGGCTATCGCAATGCGAAATATGTAGGCGATGCCCTTTTCCCGATCATCCCGGTAGACAAGGAGCAAGGGAAAATCCCGAAATGGGGAACGGAATCGTTTCGCATCTACAACACGCGCCGACAAATTCGAAGCAAGACCAACCGGGTAGATTTTGACCCGATCACGGTTCCATACATGCTGGAAGAAGAAGCGCTTGAAGTCGCAATTGATGACCGGGAGTATGAGGAGAGCGCTGGAGTCTTGCAATTGGAAATGAGCCGGACAAGGATGCTGACCGACAACATTCGGCTGAAAATGGAGAAAGACCAAGCTGATGCTGCACAAAACCAGGCAAACTATGCTTCCGGGCATACGCTGGCTCTTTCCGGAACGGACAAGTTCAATGACGATACAAGCAAACCTGTCGATGTGATCGGCGATGCTCGCTCGACGGTTCGCTCCAAAATCGGCGTATATCCCAACGTCCTCATGCTTGGCGTATCGTCATTTGAAGCGTTGAAAAACCATCCGGCCATCATTGAACGCATTAAATATTCGCAGACAGGTGTGGTGACCGCTGCGATACTTGCAGAAGTATTCGGAGTGGAAAGTGTAGAGGTCGGAGAAACGGTCTATGCGAGCAAGGACGGCGTTATGCAAGACGTTTGGGGAAATGTTGCTATTCTGGCGTATGTACCGCCAGCCGGAGTGCGGGATATTTGGACGCCTGCGTATGGGTATACCTTACGGAAGAAAGGCCGTCCGATGACGACGAAGTATCGCGACGATACCGTAAAGTCTAACGTCGTGCATGTCGCGGATGTGTACGGCGTACAGCCTACAGCCATGGATGCGGGCTTCCTCATCCAGAACACGGTGTAAGAAGTTCATCGTACAGGTTCTAAAAATGAGAAGGGAACAAGCAACAGCAGTGTCCCTTCTCATTTCATCCGTTTATGACGGAGGGTTTATGCGCCTTGAAGAGTTTATAGCGGACATGCGAATTGATGAGTTTATGGGCGAAATGACGCCAGACGATTTGCCCGAACCGTATAATCAAATGGCCAAGCTGATCGGAATTGAAAATACCGTGAAGATCATCAATAATTTCGGCGGGTTCAAAATATATTTCCCAAGGGAGAAGTTGTCATTAAAAGGTTTCGGAACGAGCGAATCTTCAAAGAATACAACGGACACAATGCGAGAGAGTTGGCTTGGAAATACGGCCTCACAGAAAATTGGTTGAGGACAATTTTGAGGGAAAACGGCTTTACCCGCCGAAAATGAAACAAATCAATCCAGCGTTTCTGTGAGATTTTTGGTAATTTACGACAGCAGGCAATTCAGTTCGGAGGTGTAAAAGGTGGTGGAGCAGAAACATTTACAGGAGCTACAAGAACCGATTATTAGAGCGATACGCGATAGATTTGGAGAGAATGCCTACGAGAGGCTAATGAAGCGGCTAGAACTGGTACAAAAGGCCATCGCGCTCGAAAGCGTAAGGTGGACGTACGACAAAAAGTGCATCCTTGCCATGTCCGAAGGCGTCTCTGTCCCGACGCTGTACCGTTGGACGGAAATCTATAAAAAGAATGGCCTGCTCGGACTGGTTCCTAAGAATATTCGAGATGAAATGCAGCGCGACCAGCGAGAAAAACAATTTCGCAGCATGGATAAGCAGGCAGTTGAGTTTGTAACGTCCATGTACCAGCAAGCCCCCCGCCCCTCTGTTCCCTCTATTTATAGACAACTTCTTGCCGCTTCCAAAGAGAAGGGCTGGAAAGTCGGGAGCCTCACTACTTGCTATAGAATCGTTCGGGATATTATGCTGTCTGCTGAATCTCAATCAAACTTGTAAAGCTGTCGAACAATTTTCAATCTAACAGCATACTCACTTCGTTATCACCCGCACAATTATCAAATAATTGAAACGTAATACGCGCCGTTCAAAGTTCGATTTTTTCAAGTAAACATGAGATTTTTTTTATTATTCAATGCGACGCCACAGTAACGCGATCGCCGTTCTGCTTTTGCACGATATATAAGTGTAAACCAGCAGGCAGAAGGATCTTATCATCCCATGGAACCCTCTCCTGAAGAATTTCCAGGTACAGATTAAAACGATTCGCATCTTTAAAATTGGAAAGCATCTCTTTAAGTTTGAAAAAATCTATTGAACCATCAATCAATTCCTCAATTGTTCTCTTATCGTATGTGGTCATCTTTTCACCTCTTTTATTTCAGTTTGTTTATTGAGCCAAAGGTTGGCATATCAAGCTCAGATTCGTTAATAATCCAGTCCTTTGGCAAATTCCAAAAATCACGGAATTCATTTAGAAATCTTTCGCTTAGCGAAAAACTGCTGGCATACATGTGGAGAACAGGTAGAGCCGCTTTTTTATTAAGGACATTCTGCCGTTCTTCCTTAATCCATTCACGTGTTAGTTTTCCACGTTTAATCCGTTCTTGACGGATTTCGGCACGCCTTTTTTCTGTTTTCTCACTATCAACAATCCATCTTCCTTTTTCATCCTGCTCGATAACCGCGCCGTATACTTTTTCCGCATAGTCCGGGAGCAGATATCCACCGTTTAAATCCTCTTCAACCTTTTTCGTTTGCCGCTCTAACGGATCACCGAATCCGGGACCGCCTTTGAGGTAATTTAAGTAGAGGTCATAATTTTCAAAGATGGTTTCAGTTGTAATCGCTTGCTTATCGCGCTGAATCTCTTTGGCTTCAATTAACTTCTCATACTCTGGATTGCCCGGATCCGGATCTCCGCCCAGGGGAATCGGAAGTTTTTTCTCAATGAGCTCCTTAATATTCGTTCCATGCGCTTCAAAACGATAGCCGGATGCCGCCGGATAACCGCCCATTAAGCCGCAATCACTGGACATATAACCGTTCCCCATGAAGAACATCGTCCAATCTTTGGCTCCCCAAACCATCCGCAGAGTTTCGTAACCACATCCGCCCCTGTACTTTCCATAACCGCCAGTGTTCGGTTTAATGCTTCTTCCCAGATAGAGAAGGGGTTCGGCCATCTCCCAAATCTCCATATCCCCCATATCCCCTTCGGGATTCCAAATCGCAGCGGCGTGATCCAACCCGTCTTTAACCGCATTCGCCCCTGTTCCTTCAGCGGCCGCTTCAAAGCTATTGACAGCGTGGTTCTCACCATACTGGTTAAATCCTCCACCCTGGAGCCAGTTGCTGGTATTTGCATTTCCAGCATTGACTTCCTCCAAATAACCGCGGGCGAAATAGGTACGGCTCAACGCTCTCCACAATGGGCTCCAGGCAGAGACAAGGAAATGCCAGGCGTAACTATGTGCTGTCCTGATATCATCCGGGGATAGCCAGGAGCCATAAGGCAGGCCAAATTGGCTGGCATAATAAGCTCCATCGTTTACGCGATCGTTCGGAATGAGCGTTTGCGACATCATTACCCAAATCCCGCTGGAGATAGAAACAGGTGTAGCATTATAGCTGTGCCATCCCCAACGGTTTACCCCTTCAAAGTCGATTTCAAACTTTCCGTCCCGATGAATGATCATCTCGGATGGAGCATGCATAATCGTATCCACCTTGGCATAAGGAGGCACTTCCAGGTTTTTATAAGGAACATCGACAAAAGATACTCCGCGGTACCTGCCGGGGATGGTCATCGACTTAACCTGATTAATGAAACCGCGGCGACCATCTTCGATTACCTCACGAATAAACTGTTTATACGTATCAATTCCTTCTTCAGCAATAATGTTATGAATCAAGTCACGAATCATATGACAACCGGCGATCCTGGTGCGCTCATCAAGTAACCAGTATTTCGTCGTGCGAACAGAACGCTGGCTTTCAATGACCCAGTCCCGAAGAAGGGTATCGTTTTTCCCTATTTTTCGGCAGGCTACCTGATAACCGTCATCATATCGTGTGACCGGACCTACAGTCATACTTCCCGGGGCTGTTGCACCTACATCGATAACGTGAGTAACCCCACCAACCCAGCCTACTAATTCATCCTCCCAAAAGATAGGGACAATCGTGTGAACATCGCAAGGGTGAACGTTTCCAATTTGACAATCGTTATTGCAGAAAATATCTCCCGGCTCAATCCCCGGGTTTTCTTCATAATCATTTTTAATCATATATTTAATTGCCGCACCCATGGTTCCTACATGGATGATAATCCCTGTAGAAGTGACAATAGAATCTGCTTCCGGGGTATATACGGTAAAACAAAGTTCCCCTTCCTGCTCTACAATAGGAGATGCAGCAACTTTTTTTGCGGTTTCCCTTGCATGAACGACACCGCCCCGAAGCTTGGAAAAGATCTTTTCATAGCGAATGGGATCAGCTTCCTTGAATGTTAATTCTTTTAAACCGGCATAATGTCCGGTTGTCAGGCTGATCCGATCGATTTCCTCCCTCATTTCTTTTAACGGTTTTCCATCCCAGCCTATGCCTTTCTTCACTTTAATTCTTTTTAAATCTTCCTCTTTTAAAGACATGGAATCCCCTCCTCAACAATTTATTTCACAATTTCTTTCAAATGGAAAATGCGATGTTGATCCAAATACGTTTCAAAACCCGGTGGAACAACAAAAGTAGTAGCCGGAGACTCGATAATCGCAAATCCTTCAATTCTGTTCCCTGCCTTAAGCGCTTCCATTTCCCAGATGTCGGCTTCCGTCCAGGCCCCTTTCCAATAAACTTTACGTCTTCCGAGAGAAGCATTCTTTGGCGGTTTTTCCCCATATAAAGGTTCTTCTGGAATTTTCGGTTTAGCTACTTCAACCATACCGCGAACAATGGCACCTGTAATCGTATAACCTAATTCCGGTGAACGAGCCGCCCTGGCATAAACACGGCTGTAAGTTTCTTCAAAGGAAGCAACCAACTGGTTCCAATCGTCTACTGTTTCTACTCTATTCACAGGAGATTCAATTTCAAGGTCGTTCAACTGTCCTTGATATTGCATCCGGAAAAAGAGACGGAAATCTACTTTGTCGCTGGAGAATTTATTTCGTTCAAATTCATGGGCTACCTTCTCCATCAATTCCTCCCAGGATTGTTGCAATCCGCTGCCGGCCATCAACTTTTCTTCTGCGGAAGCCCCGTCATTAACATTTAAATCCAGTGTTTTATCGTATCTGTATTCAAAATCGGCCGCTCCGCATCCAAAAGCAGAAAATCCTGCCGCCCAGGCTGGTACAAGAACATCCTCAAACCCCAGTCCCTTCGTATACCCCGCGGTATGAAGGGGGCCTCCTCCACCATAGGAGAAACAGACGTATTGGGATGGTGAATACCCTTTTCCAAGAATCATTGACTCGAGATAATTCCGTAATTGGGACTCCAGTAAGTCGATAACACCATAAGCGGCATCTTCTACCGATAAACCAAGTGGATCCGCTACCTGTTTCTTGACAGCTTCATAGGCGAGTTCCGGGTATAACTTCACTTCACCACCCAGGAAATTATCCGGGTTAATCAGTCCGAGCACAACATGGCAATCGGAGACGGTAACAGTATCAATTCCTCCAGCTGGATTACAAACTCCGACTCGATATCCCGCACTGTCAGGACCCAGGGTGATCGATTTAAAGTTTGGATCTATGCGAACAAAACTTCCTGCACCCGCTCCAACCGTATCCATCGCCACAAGGGGGAGCGACAATACCAGGCGAGCCATATCAGGACTGCTATTAATGCTTAAATCTCCCTGCGTAATCAAAGCAATATCAAAACTCGTTCCTCCAATGTCAGAGCAAGCAATATTTTTGATATTCAGAAATTCACCCAGATACTTAGCACCCACAACCCCGCCGATAGGCCCGGAAACGAGTGTACGGGCCAATTCATTCGCCTGATAGCTAATCGTTCCCCCATGGCTTGCCATAACACGTAAATCAAAGGTAGCCCCTTTTTCTTGAATTCTACGATTCATGACCTCTAACGTGTGCCTGGAAGGATCGGCCGCATAAGCTTCAATAATCGTCGTATTGGTACGGTGGGATTCTTTGCGAAGCGGATAATAATCGACAGATGCAAAGATCGGGACTTCTTTTCCGACTTTTTTCATGATTTCCTTTGCCATGTCTCGTACCCTGCGTTCATGGGCAGGATACTTATACGAATGAAGAAAGCTAATGACAATAGCCTCTACGTCCTGATCGAGCAAATCCAAAACAGCAGGCTCAACTTCATGTTCGTACAAAGGAATGACAACGTTTCCAAATACATCAACACGCTCCGTTATGCCGCGGGTCCTTTCTCTCGGAACCAGAGGCGGATCATAACGATGGGTATTCAGGTGCAAACGATCGGAATAAGAGTAACCAAGATAAGATTGAATAGCCCGTCCCATCCGATGAAAATCTTCCATCCCCTTATTGACAATCAGGCCGACCCGTCTTCCTTTACGGGACACCAAACGATTTAGCATCGCGGTACCTGAATAAACACCCGCCAGTAAATTAGGAAATGATTCCTCTACTGTTGTGCCCCAATAGGTAAGTGCGTCTGCCGCTGATTGAAGTAGACCGACCGATTCATCATGTGGTGTTGACTGAGCCTTCCCGACAACAAACTCCCCTTTGTCGTTAATGATGAACGTATCTGTCATCGTTCCTCCGGCATCAATGGCCAAAATTTGTGCATTAATACTTGCCACTTTTTTTCATCTCCCTTCAGTAGTATATAGTTACAAGAGTGAGGAGCCCTTGTTGCCTAATTACAAAAGCAAAATTAATGCCAATTTTAAAATATTTTCTAATAGTGAAAATTATCTATTTACATTCCCTTAACAAGGGATTTTATGTAAAAATTTGTAACATCAATACTACACCTGTAGCGCTACAGGTGTAGTATTGATGTTACACCAAATAAACAAAGCTCTGTTAGAGAATGAGCGGTTAACTTTTTTATATTTTCAAATTATATAGCTTTTATTTCTTAGTCATCTGCTGTAAAATATTTATAATAATCTGAAATTAAAGGAATAGGCGGAGGAACTATGAGCCCATACCTTGCTTTTCATTCAACCAGTGAACTCTATGGAAAAATGAAAGAACTCGAGAACCTGTGGGAAAAATTCGTCCTTACCAATTCGCCACCTGAAAAACTTAGATATTTGATTTATGAATCTTGGAAGCGCTGTCAAGAATATGAGGTTGATCCAAAGAAAAAACAAAGTGCTATTTCTCTAAACAATGATCAATTACTGGAAATCATGAATCATTCGCGTTTGTTTGAAGCAGCCGTTCAAATTATGGATGATTTATCTAAACAGATTCGTGGAACGGGTTACCTAGCTACCTTGTGTGATAGTGAAGGACGAATTATATATTTAGATGGAGACCAAAAGGTTTTAAAGGAAGCGGAATTAATGAACTTTTTGATAGGAGCCGACTGGAGTGAAAAAGCGATTGGGACGAATGCGATAGGAACAAGTTTAGCAACCGGTCATCCTGTTCAAATTTTTTCAGCTGAACATTACTGCCAGGGATGTCATCCATGGATATGTTCTTCGGCTCCTATCAAAGATCCATTAACTGGACGAATTCTTGGAGTGGTTGATCTGACAGGTTTATCATTTGAAGCACAACCGCATACATTAGGAATTGCTACGATGACTGCCAACTTCATCCAAAAAAGGTATAAAGAAATTTCTTATTCAACTCTCCAATATCTTCATCACTATTTTACACAGGTTGTTAAACGAAAAAATGGAGAAGCCATTATCTTATTTGATCTTTCCTTCAATATCATTAACGGGACGGAAAAAGCTCTGAAATTATTAAATATTCAACATTGGCAACAAATTGGATCGATCCCTGGTATTAAACAACTGCAAAATTTTCTTCTTAATCAAGTTCATATATGTAAAGAATCTTATCTGGACCAACTGAAACTGCACGTCCATGTTGAAGAAATTAACATACAGCTGGAGCGAATCGGTTTTCTTGTCTACCTGCAACCTCAACAAAGTAAAGATATAGTATCTTCCCCTGGTTTCTGTTATGATTCATCTCATCAGAAATGGTCAGAAATTATTGGACAATCCGAAAAATTTCAATCTACGATTCGAAAATGCCAATTGGTTGCACCAACGAGCGCATCAGTTCTCATAACCGGGGAAAGCGGAACTGGAAAAGAACGCATTGCCAGAACACTTCACCAGACCAGTCTTCGTCACAATTCTCCTTTTCTGGCAATCAATTGCGGCTCGATTCCCAAGGAATTAATGGCCAGTGAATTGTTTGGCTATGAACCGGGAACTTTTACAGGAGGAAATTCCAGGGGAAAACGCGGAAAATTTGAAGAGGCAAACGGAGGCACACTGTTTCTTGACGAAATTGGAGAGATGCCCCTAGATCTCCAGGTTCATCTCCTGCGTGTTTTACAAGAAAAAGAGATTGTTCGACTTGGATCATCTCACCCTATTCCTGTTGATGTTAGGATCATAGCTGCTACCCACCAAAATATCCCTAAATTAATCCAAGAAGGAAAATTTCGCACTGACCTTTACTACCGATTGAACGTAGTTGAACTGCATATTCCTCCTCTTAGAGAACGGGATCACGATATTATTTTATTGACTGAACACTTTTTAAAACGATTTTCGACAAAGTATAACAAAACTATTTTATCGATTGATACGGATGTTATTTCCTTTTTCAAAACTTGTCAATGGCCGGGAAACATTAGAGAGTTGGAAAATACCATTGAACATGCTGTGTTATTTTGCTTAACAAACAAAATTACTTTATCAGATTTACCGCGTTCCTTGCTTGAAAAAGAAAGGGCACCGCTTCTCTTACAGTCTTCACCGAATAATGAAGAAAAAAGCATGATTATTCGGTACATTGAAGAAGCAAACGGAAATCTTTCTGAAGTAGCTCGGAGATTAAATATAGCACGAACTACTCTTTATCGAAAAATGGATAAATACGGTATATCCAAACACTGATATTATCAAGTGATAACCATTTGAATAATATCCTTTTCTGTAGCAGCTTCATCGTTAAGTTTAGTGCTGTATTGTGATACACAGCAAGAATTATATTCATACTCACTATTTTTCTGGGATTAATGGAAGTATCGGTCTGCCATGCATTGATTCCCCTACTTTTTTCATCCCACTAAAGAAATCAGAAGCTATTAAAAGAAAAAAAGAGGATGCATACGAATTAGGGGGTCATTCCTTCTCATTTGTTATGATTTATTTAAAAACCTTAAAAATTTCCCTGGATTTTTTATTTTATTTTTTATAA
>NZ_BJXX01000167.1 GCF_007991215.1 Aneurinibacillus danicus | reverse complement strand
AAGCAAAGCGCTGTTGGAGATCGAGCATGAATGGTGTGAGTCGAAGAAGGAGAATCGGAAGCTACACTTTCGGTTTAAAGGCTATTTATAGTCCGGCGATTTTGCGAAAGAGCGGTGATAGAAGAGTGAGTGATTTCAAAGGGTATATAGGCAAGTATTACACAATATGGTGCGGAAAGTGTATTAAGTGGGAGGATGTTCCGGTAAATAGCTATCCAGAAAAACAAGCCCGAAAAATGGGATGGAAGAATACGAAGGAGTACGGGTGGCTCTGTCCCGATTGTATAGCAGGAACTACAAGAGAATGGGATTTGAGAAAATAACTATCCGCAAAACAGCTCATTTTGCCAAAGTAATAAAACAAGAAAATCAAAAAAGCACCCTTAAAAGAGTGCCGTTATGCTTTTCGTATAAGTAGATAAACAATAAGTCCAGCTACAGGGAAAAAGAGAATACCAATCGCGACAATTATAGCGAAAGTGCTGTTTCTTCCGTTACGGATGGCATCGTTATACGCCCAAACTATTGAGAATATGTGTAGGGCGAACAAAGCGAGCATTCCAAGTAAAACGATGATTCCAAAAATGTTGAATTGCATGAGCAAGCAAATCACCATCTCTCTGCTAAAATATATTTTACTATATCATACGGAATTGGAAGATAGAGGTTTCCGTTTGAAAGAAAAGTTTGGTCTATTCTAGCGGAGAAAGGAGATGATATGCATGGGAAGAACACCAACGCCGGAACAATTGCAGCGGATTAATAGCAAGTTTGCTAAAACGCCATTGAAACCGGAACAAGTGTATGTATTTCGTACATACGCCGCAGATACAATTCCGATCAGGAGAAGCAGTTGGTTTGGTGAGTACACGATTACGATGACGGAAAGGATTCTGCGTGATTTACAAAAGGGATATGCGGAAGGGTGCCCGCTTTTGGCATCGCACAATGTGAATCGTTTGCCATTTGGACTAACATTCGATAGCGTTGTCGAATACCAGTACAACGGTGAGGAATCGTCGCCTGTGCTTTACACTGACCAGTACATGGTCACGCATACGTATGATGATGACGGAAATAAAGTGCCAATCAAAACAGAAGTTGGGGATATGAAAGTGTCAGACATTGCAAATGGCATTGATGCCGGAACGCTGGCTTCAACTTCTATCGGGTTTGAAATCACTCGTCCAATTTGTACCATATGTGGTCATGATATTCGTAAAGAACAATGCTCGCATTGGCCGGGAAGATACTATGAAATGGATGATGGTACTCCAAAACGTTGCGATATTTTAGCGGAAGCAGGAGAAGCAATTGAGCAGTCAATCGTATATTCTCCAGCGGTTGCCAAGGCTAAAATTCAGCAAGGGTTTTCGCAATTAACGGGAGAGCGTTCAGATAGGGGGGGAACTGAGGAGAAAACGGTCTATTCTATTGATGATATCAAGAAAGTCCCGCTTGATGAACCGGTTGTGTGCCACTATTCAAAAAACGGCGGTGTAGAGTTGTTTACTCGTTCGCCGCGTCGTATTGAGCGGAAAGAGGAGAATCTATCAAACGTTAAGGAGATGAATAGTATGAGTGACACGAATGTAGAGTTTAAGGATATTCAATTGGCATTTGCAAAAGCTGGCATTAACTTTGATAAGATCGGCGACATTCAAGCAGCAGTAAGTGCGGCATTGGCTGCGGAAAGCGAAAAGGCAACAGAAGCGCTGAACAAGCAACTGGAAGCGAAGGGTGCTGAACTAGCGCGTGTTTCTGCCGAACTGGACAGGTTGAAAACAGACTTTTCCGATGCTCAATCTAAAATCATGGAGCTTACCAGTCAAAATGAAGAGTTGTCCAAAAAAGCGGAATTGGCCGAGCAGTATCGAAAAGATTTGATCGAAGCTACAATTGAAGCGGGAATTCGTGCGTTTGGCAATGCGTTCAACAAAGAACGTCAGGAGAAGTATTTGTCTACTCTATCCATTGAGGAACTGAAAGAAGAAAAAGCAGCGTATGAAGGTCAGTTCCAGGAACGATTTGCAGGGGCACGTACAACGAAGCCGAAACAGCAAACGCGGACTGCTACGAACAGTGAATTCATGTATCGCTCGGATTTTGAAACGGAGCAGGAATTCCGCAACTATGTGGGATACGAAGCACGTAGGTTAGCGGCTGAAAAAGGGACGAACGTAGCAGATGAAACGGAAGCACTGTTCCGTAAACTCTCGCAAGAAAGGGTGTAAGTTATGGCAGGTAAAATTACAGGGATTGAAGTGGCGTATGCCATTGCCGCAGATAATGTAAATACAGATAATGGACTGAACGAAGTACCTATGTTTCGCATTCTGGTGTACGGTGATAAACCGGGTGAATGTAAACTGCCAACTGGCGCGGCTGGTGAAACATTCCTCGGTACGAACGCCAACGACCAACGCTTGCAAGATCAACGTATGGGTGGCGGCGGTCCACAAGCTGGCAAGCATCTTGCGGTCATGCGAAGCGGTTCAAGTTATGTAAAACTGACAGAAGATTGTCCGAAAGCAGGAACAAAATTGACGTTCGTTGCTGGCGGTTTCGCCAAGCCTGCATCCAGCACTGATCCGGTTATCGGAATTGCGGAACAGGCGGGTAAAGCCGGGGAATACATTTCGTTCTGGATTGCGCCACAATACTAGTTTCGCTGGTAGAGAAATTGAGGGCAGGAGGCAAGTTCACACAACACGAGAGGGAGATGAAATGATATGGGTGCATCGCGCGGGTATAAATCAACGCAAGAGTCACATGATGATGTGCTACTTACCAACATTGCCGTCGGGTACCGGAACGGCCAATTTATAGCCGACAAAGTTTTCCCGGCACTGCCGATGGTCAGTAAACAGTCGGACCGATACAAAGTATTCGGTATGGATGATTTCAAAGTGTTTGACGACAAAATTGCTCCAAATGGCCGTACAAACGAAATCACGTACGGCGAATCAGAAGATACGTATTTTTGTGATGGACACGGTTTGAAGCGGCCTATTTCAAAACAGGAATACGCTAACAGCGACAACCAAGATGAGCTTGAAAAAAGCGCTACACGCCTTACAACCAATCTTGTTTTGCTGAACAAGGAAATTGACGCTGCAAATAAAACGATGAATCCGGCATCGTATGCCCCAGGTCTTTCTACAACAATGGGCACGACAACACTCGATAATATTTTCGGGAAAAAATGGACAGACCCTACTTCCGATCCGGTCAGACAGATTGACAAAGCGAAAGAAATCATCCACACGAATTCTGGCATCAGGCCGAATAAGCTAGTCTTATCAGAAAAAGTGTATACAGCGCTAAAAAACCACCCGCAGTTTATTGAACTGATTAAATATTCGCAGACCGGTATTGTCACGAAGGATCTGTTGAAGGCAGCGCTCGGCGTGGATGATATTTATATCGGTGAAGCGTTACGCACGGTAAATGGATTTGGTGCAGTACCGCCAGGCAAACCGGAAGCGTTGAACTATATTTGGGGTAACAGTGCGGCGTTATTATACATTACGCCAACACCGGATCCAACATCGCCAACGTTCGGCTATACATTTGAATGGGATTTCGCTGGCGAAAAAGTAGCCCGTCGCGTTCGGAAGTGGGTAGATCAAGATTCCGAAGCCACGTATGTGGAAACAAAATACTACTACGATCAAAAAGTAGTGTGTAACCTTGCTGGTTTCCTCATGGCTGATGCGATTTAGGTTAGGCGGTGATGTTATGGCTGCACAAAAGCAACAAAAAGTAGGCGAAAAAATAGTTCACACTGCTCGCGAAACGCTGCGCATCGCGGAATATGCGCGTATTTACTCTTATGGATACAAAGTGATTGTTACCAATCTTGGTTGTGGTGATGCCTATGTCGGGACCGATAATCAAGTAGTACCTTCACCGGAAACACTCTTGCCAGTGGGGGAAACGCGAGAGTTTGAGGATACAGTAAATGCGTTCGCTTATTCGTGTCCGACGCTGGAAGTAAAACTTGTAGAGAAGTGAAATCAATCCCATCGCCTGTGCGGTGGGATTTTTAGCAAGGAGGAAGCGAAGTGATTATTCTCCAACCTGGATTTGAAGGGGCGGTACGGTCGAAACTTGGCGTGTCACAGAAAGAACTACCGGACAGTGAGATCAACACTCCATTTCTTGTAGATCGGGCAGAAGCGGATGTGATTCGACGGGTGCCAGAATATGCTACGCTGACCGACCCATTGGATAAGCTGAATTTGCAGGATGCTGTTATTACGTATATCGCAATGATGATAGCCCCATCCATGGTACGGCGGTTAAAATACAAGGTCAAGACCATTGATGTGTCGTGGGAGAAGGAGAAAGTAGATTGGGAGGCGTTTGCTGCTCGTCTGCGTGATGAATATGAAGGACTTATCTGTGAGCTTACCGGATATGATTCACCATTAGTAGGACGAATCGATGTAGAGCCGAGGAACACGTTATGATTGACGACAAACGCGACATTATCATTTCGGAAGGTGTGCCTGTAGATGTATATGGGGTTAACTATGCCGTATCTACCGTTGCGATTATCGGAAGAGCCTCTACTTCTACGTCTACGTTGATTGCACTCGAATCCCATCGCCGCGCCAACTTCTTGCCGGAAGTACCACTGCCATGTGGTTCCACTGTATACAACAACGTTACAAGAGAGCGCTATGTGATTATTTCAACGTTTGATGAGGTTTTAGAGGGCGAGAAAGCTGCAACTATTTGTATCATGTATTTGTGCAATGCAGAGTTAACCGTGAGTAGCGTTTTAGAAGATGCGGATGAGAATGGTAATATTACGCTGATTGAAGTAGAGAAGTATAAAAATGTACCTGTTCATATCACGCAGGTAAATGCAGAACTGAGGCAAATGGATCCGGGCCTATCACCGGATGCAGAATATGTGATTTATATGACCGGATACGACTTGGATATACTCGACAAGTTTGTGGTGAGGAAAGGGAGCAGAGAGCTCGCGTTAAAGGTACTGTCTTGTGATTACTTTGTATTCGATGGAGCGGTGCAGATTCAGGCAGGCACAGAAACGAGGCGACAGTCATGAGTAAAGATTTTATCTCTTTTGATGCTCAGAGGTATTTACAGGCGCTATCAAAAGCGCTGGAAAAGGCAGCGCAGGAGATCGGCAGGGATTTGCAAAGAAAACTGCGTAACAAGGTCGGGATGATACCGTTTCGTTCCCATAAAGTGACGCTTGAATCCGGAATGGTGACAGACGACACAGCACGAAGTCGTGCCTTGGCCGACTCTATTCAGGCATATGTATTAGGGCAAGTATCGCTCATGGTGAACGGTGTGTATCGGATGGCGGTGACAGCGATGGAGAAAAACTTTGAGCGGTCACACATTGGTTTGTATTACGAGTATGGTACAGGTACACAGGAGTTGTCCATTAGTCCATTGCCCCGATTAGGGGAGTGGAACCCGGCACGTAACAACGGTGTTCCGGTAGCAGGTGCGCCGATTGTGACGCGGAGTGGTTTGTGGCGCGATGCAGGGGGAAATGTACGGACGACACGCTCGAAAGTGGCGGGCAAACCAATTAAGCGACCAGGTTGGGAAACACCTGCTTTACGATGGTTTGCGAATACGGTAGAAGAGAACAGACAGGCATATTATATGAAATTGACAGCAGCAGTGCGTAGTGTACATCCGGGTAAGTATATTCGGCTGAGAAAATCAATCAAACTGACGAGGTGATTGTATGGCAGCGGTTGAAGTGTACAATGCAGTGTATCGACTGTTGGCAGCAGATGCGGAGATTTTGGGGTTGCTAGAGTTAAGTCCGGCCTCATCGAATATCGAGAAAGCAAAGAAAATCGTGAAGCGGAAGAAGCCGCCGAATCTCACGACATTAATTCCTATCATCGCATTTTACACGTTGCCAGGAGCGCGTGATGGTGAGAACAAAGAAGTGTATGTCGCGCCGTTTACATTCGATATTTATACGAATGATGATGTGGATAAGGCACAACGAATAGCGAAACGAATTATCCAGATGTTTGATGGGAAATTGCCACAGGTGAATGAAACGGCAACGCTGGAAGCGATGTTTGTGACAGAGCATGAAAGCGAGACGAATCAGGTGAATACGTACTGTTACAGTGTAGGAATTGATTTTGCCGTTGTGGTGGATAAGGCGAGGTTGAAATAAAAAAAGCGGGCTAGGTCACTGAAAAAACGAGCGGATGTTTCGTATATAGTATATAGAATAAGTGTCTGCTGAGTTTTTAAAATAATTAGGAGATGAAATGTATATGACCTACCCAAGAGTATTACATTATCCCGGGAGCAAATGGAGTATGGCGGAGTGGATTGTGAATCATTTTCCGGAACACGAAGTTTATCTCGAGCCCTACTTCGGATCTGGAGCAGCGCTTTTTGAGAAAGAACCAGCTGCAATCGAAACGATTAATGATATGGATGAAGACGTGGTTAATTTATTCCGGATTATTCGAGAGCGGCCAGATGAATTGGCTCGAGCGATAAAATGGACACCATGGGCACGTACTGAATACTACAAGTCATACGAAAAGACCGGTGATGAATTGGAAGATGCGCGACGATTCTTGGTTCGATGCTGGCAGGCGATAGGAGCAAGAACCAGCGATAGAACGGGGTGGAGAAGTTCAATTAAAGCTTCAGGGAAGAACCGGACGACATCGTGGGACCGACTTCCGAATCACATATTGAAAGTTACAGAGCGGTTGAAAAATGTTCAGATTGAGTGCCAGCCAGCGGTTCAAATCATTGAACGCTACCGTCGAGAAGAAGTTTTGATATATGCCGACCCTCCGTATCTCGGTGAAACAAGGAAAAGCCGTATGTACCGGCACGAAATGATGAAGCCTGAACAGCATGAAGAAATGCTGAAAGCACTTCTTGCGCACCCGGGACCGGTTCTTGTTTCTGGATATGCCCACGCCTTATACGAACGTTATCTAAAAGGCTGGCGAAGGGAAACGCGCATTGCCTACGCAGAATCAGGCAAGAAACGAATCGAAGTGCTCTGGATTAATCAGGTGGCCGCAGAGAGAATGATGGGGCAGCAGACGTTGTTTTGATATATTGGTCGCCTGCCGGGAAACCAGTGGGCAATACGAAAACGTTCCCTTGATTGAAGCAAAGGAACGTTCCCATTCTATTTGTTTTTAGCATACAGAAAATTATATTTACTGGCATGTTTGATTTCATCAGTCAAAATCTCAAACACCATGTTTTTAAACACTATATTGGGGATTGTAAAGTAAATTTTTCGGTAAAGTTCTACTGCACTTAGCTCACCAAATATAGCCTTTTCGATACCAGCAAGGTAACTAGGTGGTCTCTCAAAAGATTCGTTATTGGTTGATTCAATGATTCGACCTGTTAAGGCGTAATACATTTGCTTAAACATTTGTCGATGCCGTCTTTCATCGTCGCGAATGGAAACAATAATTTCTCTATCCTGGTTTGATGGAGCGTTTTGGATTAAGTAATTATAAAAAAGCTCATCATTTCGCTCTCCTTGTACTGCTTGTTGTAAGAGAGGAAGAACAGCTTGTAAATTGGTTTGATACATTTGATATGAAGGTGGTACAGGTTGGGCTTGATACTGTATGGGTATAAACGCAAATGGATATGGACTGTATCCTTGCGTTATATCACTTGTATATAGATTCATGAAAATTCCCTCCTGGGTGTAGAGTCTCTAACATTTTATGAGCAGACACCTAAAGGGTGAGAAGAAATAAAAAGGCCGGCACAGGTCGGTAATGGAAAATGGCGGAAGCTTTATATTGCAATATCCTGATAGTCCTGCGGATTCCCGAAGGTGGAGGATGAGGATGAGGAGTAATGGAAGATGGATTGCTGGAAAAATGGGCGTGCTTAAGTGGCTGTGGTGAATCGTTTTTAGTTGATTCAAATCGGTCTGAGGGGAAAGATTTACTTTGCCCGTATTGCGGGAAATATGCAGAAGCTGTAGCCAGATAGAATCCAGAAGTTGATAAAGAAAAAGGCCACCCAAAGAGGAGTGGCCTTTTGTTATGTAGTATATAGCTGAACATTTATATAATACTTAGTTTTTTGTTAATCGAGCATCGAAAAGACCTATTTCAATGTCATAGCCATCTGTGTAAATTTGTTCTGCATCTGCACTTGTTTTAAAAGTCAATTTCTTGACATCTTTTACATTTAAATTAATGGCTTCAGGAAAGTCTCCAGCTTTAACAGTTTTACTATAAGCAACTTTTCCATCTAATAAGATTTGGAAATGAATAGGTTCTTTAATATTTTTAAAGTCATCAGTTAAAGCGAGGGTTGTTTTGAACGAGTTATATTCTCCATTAAGAGGGAAATCAATGCTATTCCATTTTTCATCCTGATTTCCATAAGATAAATATAAAGCCACAAATTTGTCGTAGGATTTTCCTGTATTATCTTTTAGGTTCATTTTATATCTAAAATTCCAATCCGAAACAATAGTATTTCCTTTAGGATAACCATATGCATTTGAACTGCTACCTTCTTGATAATTCATAGGTTCAATATCGCTGCCTAGATAAGAAATAACCTTATCATCTGATTTTGGAGTTGTAGTTGATGGCTCTAAATCAGTAGGAGATTCCGAGTTTATTTCTTGGCTAGTTACAATTACAGCTCGATTTTTACTATCCCATTGAACTTTTGCTCCAAGCGCTTCTGCTAACGGTCGTGCTGGTACCATAGTTCTCCCATTGATAACTTGAGGCGGTACATCAGATTGAACATTTTGACCGTTAACTATTAATTTAATTGGAGACTGAACTGCTAAGGCCGCACCTGAAAATAAAGCGACTCCTGTAATAACTCCAATTATGATTCCGGATGTAAAGTTTTTTTTCAACAATTTTATCACTCCTTTAATAAGCTAAAGGTAATAATTCTATAAATAGGCATATTTTCCTGCAATGTGAAGTTTATTTTAGCAGATTTAAGACTTAATACTGTACTTGTAAGATGTTTATTTAAGTTGATAAATTTGATTATGGCGTGAAAATGGCGCGATTTTGGCCGGAGATTGGCACTCTGTTTGGCATTAGGGGTGTTATGATGATAGTGTCAGAAGATAAGCGAAGGGGCCGTTCCAAGGGAGCGGTCTTTTTGTTTTAAGCGAATCAATAAAATGGGCATATTACTTATAAGCAATAAGTTAAAGGAGAGACACGAAGTGGATAGTTTAAAACAGGCGCAAACAGTAAATCTATCGGAAGAGTTAGAAACACGAGAGGGAGTAACAACCATTAGGATTGAACCCCATCAAGAATTCAAAATAACAACCGGCCAAAAGGAACGGGCATTCCAGGGACCGGCTGTTATTTTGGTCAATCAGGATTAGACTCTGCGATAGCTGAATGCATTTTTGATGTACGCTGCATGATAGCTACCTTTTGATCCGGCAGACATTAAACCTTGGTGAATAGACACTGGAACGTTGTAATAGTCATACGTTCCGTTGTGAAACTGAATTCGTAAGGTTTGAGATACCGGATCATATCCTACAGCTCTGAGATTAGACGAGCTTACTGGAATCATATGCATGCATGTCACCTCCTTCAGAACTACCATTCAACACGAAAAAATAATTTCCTACAAATAACAAGGAAAATAGTCCCTCTTGTCGAATGGGTTGCATGGGAGGGATAGGAATGTCTGATCAGAAAATAAAGGATATTTTTAAATACTATAATAGAATGGGGAGTAACTGGAATATATGGATTAAGCACGACAAATTGGGCTTTTCACTTCTGATTCTTACTATACTGATGCCCATCTTAGTTTTAGTTTTGTGCACTTTCGGTACTATAGGGAGTGGAAGTACAGTTGCTCTTATGGTTTTTTCCATTCTACTGATGAGTGTTGGATACATATTCTATTCCATAAAACAAAAAGAGTTTTTGAAAAAACATTACTATGGAATGTCAAGTATGTATGAGATAAAAGTAAACATTTTGAGAGCCTATCTTTATAAAAAGAAAATACGAACAAAAGAGCAACTGGAGTTTTTGGTCCGTGTATTAAAAAGTAAATCTGAGAAAAAGAAACGAAATCTTAACCTATGGTTTGCGCCACTTTTTCTTACATTATTAGTTCCTTTGTGGAATTCCATGCTTAGCGAAAGAGCAAAGAAAGTTAAAGACTGGAGTACATTTTTGGAACTTTTTGAAGCGACAGCAATATTAGTCATCATTATGCTTATTTTCATTGGCCTGTTCCGTATTATATGGTACTTAATAAAGAAATCCTTTAATGCAAAAAGCGAATTGTATAGTGAGATGGCAAACATTATTGAAGAAGAGATCCTTTTTGAAAAAATTAAGTAAGAGAGCACCCCAGCGGTGCTTTTTATTTTGCCTTGGAGGTGGATAAAATCTGCCTACTCTACTTTAGAACAAAGTAGAGAGGAGATGGATGCGGTGACTCAAATTGGAAACCCGAAGAAGGTCATTATTAAAGGTGTTGGCGCGTTAATGGGTTCGTACGAGGTCCCTAACCCGGACAAGACATCAGCGCAAAAAACGATTCGTCGGGCGATTACGCTCGGAACGATGCAAAGTTTGAAGATTGACTTTAACGTAGAGGCAGAGGATATTTTCGGTGGCGACTCGAACTTCCCGATTGACCAGCTGATTAAAAATAAAATGATCGAGATTACAGCTGTAGAAAGTAAATTTGATATGAACTCGGTATCGTTGCTCATGGGGTCCCCGATTCGGGAAAAAGAAGGAAACGACTATCTGTGGGAGATTGGCCGCCTTATAAAAGTGAATACAGGTACGGCTGGCGATCCGAGTACAGCGACGATTCCGAATCATGCTATTACAGGAGCGGGAGCGACCATTAGCGCAGAGGACATAAACGTAACGCTCCAATCGTCAAATGTGCAATTGGAGTTTGGTGGCGTGGCAACAAGCATGACAGATGTTCCGGCAGTTGGACAATTCAAAGTGTGGGTTCCGACCGGCGGAACAGTCGGCACATACGACTCCGTCGTCCTGCTTGAGCCTGGTATCACAGATAACGCGTATGTATCATACCGCCGTAAAATGGCTCCCGATGATGAGCTACAAGTCATGAACATGTTCAAGAATGATCTGCCATTCCCGATTTCTGTCGTACACACCGGGGCGTACATGCAAGATGGTCGTTTTCATGGTGTGCAAACAGAGTTGTACAAGTGTATTCCAAAAGGCCAGTTTACGCTTGATTTCCAACGCGCTACAGCTTCTACTAACTCGCTCAGCTTGAAAATTGTTGACCCTGAGTTGCCCTGCGGTCTGATTGGCACGATGAAGAAATTTGTGACTACACCGCCTGCATGCTAGGCTGAAATGAATAGAGAAGCCCTCGGTATAATGAGTCGGGGGCTATTTCTTTAGAGGGAGATGATATGCATGGATGCTGAACAACAAGCATTGGAGATTGCCCGAAAGATGAATGAGGAAGCGACTGCCCGTGTAGGTGAAATGATTACCCGGCAATCGGAACAGGAACAAACCGTTACACCGGAGCAGGCTGAATATAACAAAAAAGTATGGATGGAAACAGGAGAGCCGTTTACATTCCGTGATGGCAAGACGTACTATGTCCAGCCGTCTGCCCTTTCTGATGCGTTTGAAATCATGAGTATTCTCTCTAAAATCAACGTGTCGCTTGTCATTGCTAATTTTATGCCCACAGGCGATGAGGAGAAAGACAAGGAGCGTATAGATAACGTGTACCGGATTATGGAACTTGCTTTTAAACAGTATGGTTTAACGCGAGAATACATCGACCAGAACGTAGATGTTGTCATGGCTTCACGAATTATCGAAGCGGTCGCAGGGATGAACGGTCTTTTAAAAGTTTGAGTCCCTCGCCTGAAAAAGAGGGGCAAGTTGAAATCCGAGATGGCGAGGGAAACGTTGTAGACTGGGGACATATCTTCACATCGCTTTATCTTCACACATCACTTCGGAAATGGGAGATTTGGCAGCACACAATTCCGCAGATTGCGGCACTCATGCAGGCAATCGGGAAGAAAATTGAATTCCAAATCAAAATTAGTGCAGGTGGATTGTTTGGTGGTGTGTCTAACGAAGATGGAGAAGTCGATGAAGAAGGGTATCGCATAGCAACTGAAAAAGATATTGATTTAATTGCATCGCTTCTTAGTGGATAGAAAGCGAAAATACCTGCGGGAAGGTCTTGCCTATTCTAAGGACAAGACTTTTTCTTTTTTGGACGGTGAGATGGATGTCAGAAGAAAAACATTCACTGAAAACGGAGATTGAACTTTTCTTCGGGGATGCTGTCAGCGAGACAGAACGGTTAGCGAATGCTATGGCTTTACTTAACACAGCAGTCACAGCTTCAGAAGGGAAATTGAATCTGTCTCAATTAGTATCTGATTTTAATAAACTGAAAGAAGCACTCTCAGGTGAAGGTAGACTTGTAGCGGAACTTGATGCCGGAAACATTAAAAAGCGCATTGAGTCATTTTTAAATAATGCCATTAACAATATGCAGATCGAATTGAAACATGAAACACGCGGGCGAAAAAGCAAACAAATTGATATTTCACAGGAAACACAGAAGCTAACGGAACAAGCCCAAAAGCAAATGATGGAGGAAGTTAAAAAAGCCATTGAAGAAGGAATTGTACCTGGAAGCTTCAAAGTAAAGGGAGCGTCAGGTAGAGTCAATGTTGATCTATTGAAATTAAATGACATTGACGAAATGATAAAGTTGACCGCAAAAGCCGGCTATGAAGGTGCAGTTGACGTACTGAACAGCATCAAGAAAAAAATCACACAATCACCAGCGGAACAAGAAGGATTTAAGTTTGTCATTCCACCAAGTGCAGTAACGACTATAAAAGGTACGATTCAAGAAAAAATTATTGCCGCAATGGAAAATGCACAGGTTCATGGTAATTTCAAACCGGTAGCCTCATTCAATTTGAAATCATTGGATTTGATTCAGAAACGGATGAAAACAGCACTGGAAGAAGCGATTAATAAAAATCTCGAATTCGAGTTTATCCACGGTAAAACCAAAGAAAAAGTACCGTTCAAGTTCACACTAACAACCGAGTTAATGCATCGTGTAATCGAGATGGCACAGCGCGAACTCGCCAAGGTATTGGTCAATCCTGAAAGTGTTCAACTTCCCAAAGATGCGAAACAGGCTGATTTCAAGGTAAACGTAATAGGGATGGAGGAAACACTCAACAAGATTAAAACGTGGGTAACCAATGTCAACAACCATTTTCTATCAGCAGATGCCGACGTAAACAAGTTAATTGCATCTAACATCGATATGGAGAATTTTCAGCAAAAGATTACAAGCATCGGAGATAAAATCAAGCAAGTATCCGATGCGTTCAAAAAGATTCAGGTGTCAGACGAATCATCGAATCTGGCTGCGCTTGTAAAAGAAGCAGAAAGCTTACAAACGTCCGTTATCAATTTTTTAACCGTGTACAAAGCGATCCCGAAAACCATCAGAGAATCACTTGACCATAATTTATCTGTTGTGCTTAAAGAATACGAGTCATCACTTACACAATTGAAAGTGGATGCGGCCAAGGAAGAATTGATCAAAGGATTCGGTCAAGTAGAGAAGAAAATGAAAACGGCGATTGAACAGTCCTTTGTTCAACTGATTGAACAAACACCACATGTGATTGATGCGAGTAAATTATTGACGATTTACAATGCCTGGTCGAAGTCTATGACTGAGCATTTAGATCGTTCAGCAAGAGAAGAATTATCTACGTTATCAACCTCCATTATTTCTAACAGCCAAGCGGTAATGCATCAGTTTACACAGTCGTTGCTTGGTTTGCTGCATGTTGTTGTTCCACCGTCAGCAGAGAAAAAAGACGAAGTAACCGTACCTTATATGCAAGTACAGGAGCGGATTCGTCAGCGTGTGCAGGATTTTGTCCAGCAGTTAGTCGGTGACTTTACTATTTCTCGTCCTCCGCAAGAAGGGGAAGGTATCGGAATTAATATCGAAATTCCGCAGGTCGCAATGAACCGTGTACAGACAATATTAAAAGACATGGTGGAGGAGCAATTGCGCGAGTTAACGGGGCGCATCGGTACGGAAAAGCCATCGCTGTCAAAAGAGGAAACGAAAGCGATTGACGAGATGTTATATGCAGAATCAAAGAAAATCCTCAATCTTGTGGTTGACCAGGCGCGTTCCATTGCCAAGTCATTCACCGATGGCATCTCTAAGGATGGATTTGCGACGTTTACACAAGAAGAGCGGGCGAAAGTGCGTGAGCAGTTACTGCAAGACATGGGACATATCGTAGCGGAGTTATCATCCAGTATGCAGGTGCTTTTACAGACCTTTTCCATTCCGCGTGATTTAGGTATCGGCGGAAGTGAGAAAGTAAGAGGATTACTCAATAATATTTTTAAGGGGATCGATAACTCCGTTTTCTCTCACCTGAATAAGTTATTATCGGAAGTAGAAGTAGGTGGCCGGATATCGCTATCGACACTTCCGAGAATGAAGAAAGAACTTCGTGATTTCGAAAACAAAAAAATATCGAGGTCAGAGATAGAAGAATGGAAGAAACATGATCTTGATTATCAGTTCCTGAAAATGATTAAGCAATCACGGATTATGAAGCCATCAGAAGGTGATGCGTACTATAGTGACTTCTATGTGACAAGAGATCATGTAACCGGAGCGCGTCAAGTGCCAGAACTTCCGAAGTGGATTCAGTCGTTGTTTGTTTCAAATAAAGATGAATTAGGGAAATCTATTTCTCACGCTGCTGCTAACCTGGACCCGAAATTCGGTATCAAGTCCGAAACAGAGTTCATGGATTATCTGAAACGGCTAGCAAGTAAGTATGATGGCATGAAGTCTATCGAAGAAAGGCTAAAAAATGAACTGTTAAATGATGTTGACCGTGCTGTAATCGAGCATATGAAGTCAACCATTCGCCAACTTGAGCAGTTGCAGAAAGTAGCGAAAGCGGCCTTGACTCCACGTTTGCGCAAAACGGGCAGTTACCGAATCAAAGACGAACACTTTGAACAATTCGCCAATGTTATTGGCAAAGTGAGCAGAGAAGGAGTTCCGCGTTTTTCGCAGAAGGAAATTGATCAGGCGGTAGCGCAGCGCAGGGAAAAGAATGCATCTGTCATCGGATTGCGCCAGAAACTGAACGAGACAACGGATGCGGTTGTGAAGGAAGTTGAAAATAAGCTGCTCCATAATATTGATTCTGGATTCGTGCGATTGATCGAGGGGATACGTGGAATTAACGTGCCGCCGATTGAGTTTACTATCGTAGGTCGTATTCAGTCATGGATGCAGCAGGTGCAAGATGAGACTGCACGTGTTCTGGAACGGATGGTGGATAGTTCGTTACGCCCTGTACTCGAACAAAACATTCCGTTCCCGACGCATAACGCAGGTCATGGTCAGCCGTTTATTCATGCAGGTTCACCGTATCCACCTGGATTCAATCCGTTCGGATCCCCTGCTCAAACCGGTAATGAACAGCTTACTCCTTACATCCCGCAAGCAGCACCACGCACTGATTTTGACCGGATGCATGCATTGGAACGTCAGGCGCTAATTAATGCTGAACGTATTCAGAACCGCTTTAACAATTTGATGCAGAAGGGAGACTTTACACCGGATAATTTCAGAGAATTAACGGACATATTGAATGCATATCAAGCAGAAGTAGGAGCAGCGGCCAGTCGTTATCGAAATGTGCTCACTCAATTGGGAACGGACGGCACAACAGGTACAGAAGACGAAACGGTGGCTCGTTTATTGGCGGAAGCAAGAACAAGATTACGTGAGGAAACGAATCTTGCTAAGCAACGACTGGATCACTACATTGAGAGTACATTCAAGCCAGCAAGTCAATCCGATGCGCTGACAAAACGGTTGTTACAACAGGAATTAAAAAATGCGGGTTATCTTGATGCAGCGGATTTGAACGTACAAAAGATGCAGACACGCTTTTATGGAAAATTGGATGAGGCACAGATGCAGGCGTTAAACGGAGAATTATCACGCTACTACCAGTTAGCGCAACAAGTTAGTTCTATGCACCTGCTAAACGAGGAAGATATTGCAGCATCAAAACGAGAAATGCAGTATCTGAACCAGTTACTTGCATCAATCTCAGCACGTTACAGTCAGATTGCCAAACAAACAGCAGAAGCTAATAAACAGCAGCGGGATCGGGATAAGCGCGGGGAGTTGATTGGACAACACGATTTACTGCGTAACATGTCGATCAGTTCAGCAAAGTTTAAAGATACACTCAAGCAAATGAATGAATTTAGTAACTTTGTTGAGATTACCAATGCACAGGTTCGAAAAGGCGCGGATGGCTGGAATAGCTGGTCTGCTACTCTAAAAACTGCTGAAGGTAATACGGTTCGCATGTCCGGTGTGATTAATATGCTGACCGGTGAAATCTATCGTCAATCTGAATCAATCCGGGAAGCGCAAAGTCGATTGGAACGGTATGCACAGATGTCAGCGATAGCGTCACCATTTGCCAATTCAATGCGTGGGGGTCGCGGATGGCAGAAGGACTACTCTTTACCAAACCATGACTATACAGTAGACCAAAGCGTAGGGATTAGTCCAGGTGGGGATACACGGACGTTTATGGGTTCCGTTGTCAACACGATGCGGTATATGACAGCAGGAATGCTGATGGGGACACCAACAATGATGTTCCACTCGGCGTTTGAGTCGGCAAAAGAGTTTGACTACCAGCTAGAGAAAGCGCGTCAGAACTTTATCATCAAGGATGCGCAAATGTGGAATCAGGCTGTTCAGGAAGTAAGTATGCAGTATGGGAACATCCAGGACAGTTCTAAGTTAAATGAGCTGGTTAAGAAAGAGTCGGATCGACTTGTATATGAAATTCGGGATGGAGCAGTCAAGCGTTTGCAAGATATTTCTATCACATATGCTGTTCAGCCGGAAGAAGTATCGAAATCATGGCAGATTGCTTCGCGTCTAATGGATTCGCCAGATGAAGCGATAGCTTTCACAAGGGAAGTTGCAAAGGTTAGAACACTAGAAGAAGTCGATGTCGAGAAAGCAGCCATGGGGTTTGAAGCAATCAAAGCACAATGGGGTATCAGTGGTTATCAGATGGAAAAATTTAATAACATGATGATAAAAGCAGCAAACATTTCTAGTGCTAAGATTGAGGATTTACTGCAAGCCAATCAACGCTCAGGTTCCATTATGCGAAACAATCTCGAAGGATCGGGGATGAAGAAAGAGGATGCGTTTGCAGCGACTACCGCACTATATTCGTTGTTTGTGCAAGGGACGGGACGGAGTGGTGCAGAAGCGGGTACATTCTTTAAAAATGTTACAGAACGTCCGTATCAATGGGCGCAAGCGACATACTTTAAAAAGAAAGCAAAAGAATTAGGAATTGCTGAACTTGATCCGTACACTACAGATGCACAGGGAAATCAGCAAAAACGTGCATATACCGATTGGCTAGCTGCTTTTATTAAAGCCATGGCCGTTGCGATGCCACAGGATAAAACGGAAATGCTTAAACAATCATCTGGTATTTGGCACAGCGGTTCCACATCCGCAATAGAGTCTATGATTACAGACCTTCAACATCAAAGCGAAAGAATTGCGAAAATCGTAAATAACAATCGCCAGTTAGTTGGATTAGAAAAGCTGGATGAAAAAGCACAGCTCGATCAAATTATTAAAGAGTACGTGAAACAAATTCTTGAAACAAAGCCGGAAGATATTGATGTCATGCTTGCGGGGATGTCCAGCACATGGAAGTTCCAGACAGAGCGTGTCAAAGCGATGTGGAGTGTGGCTACTTTTGGCGTATTTGATGCTTTGAAGCCGGAGTTCCAAAGTGTGGTAGCAACGTTAGGAATCGTACTGCGTTCGATGCAGGAAAATGCTGAAACATGGGCGCAGGCTATCCAAGGAATTACCAATATCGGAATGATGTTGGCGGCAGGGTATGGAGTCGGTTGGGTTGGTGAGAAATGGAAGGAGAGCGGTAAACAGACGCAGCGCGATGAAATAGACAGGCACAGGGGATTGTTACAAGCAGAACGTGGAGCCATAAGTCTTCGCAAGGATTTGTTGGAAGATCGCCTTGCACAATTCCATAGTCAACATGGGAAAGAAATTGAACGTTTCAACGCGGTAAAAGATGAAAAAGTGTATAAATCGCGCACTGAATTGATACAGGCAGAGGGGCAGTTGCAACAAGAAAAAAATCGCTATGATCGTATAAAAAATAGACTTACACCATTCGAAGATGAGCAGGAGCGGGCACGGATTTATAGTTTGGAACGAAACGTAGATGAGAAGAGAAGAAAAGCTGAAGAGCATGAACGGAAACATGGTCTTGATTCTCGTGTTCTTGATGAATATAGCCGCCTTCAGGAAGAAATGGCGCAGGTAGCAGTGCAGGCTACACGATTGAATCAGCGGATGGATTTGCTTGATCGAGCAGCAAGAGAAATGGGAGTAGATGTATCAAAATTAGAAGTAGAAATGACGAAGTTAGACACGGAGTTTAGAAACGGCTCTCTTAATATGGATCGTTACAACAATTTGTTGCGTGAAACTGCGCGGGAAGCAGGAATTGCTGATGACAATGTAATGCGTCTACAACGTGAAATCGATAAGTTGAACCGCGAGTTTGCGCAGGGTCAAATCAATGCTCAGAAGTATATTGCAACCGTAGCCCAACTACGCAATCAGCATTTGACAGGAGATGCCGCACTCCCGGGTGGTGGATATGGTGGTGTGGCGAATCAACAAGGGGCTGGACTGTTGAACATGATTGCACAAGGTTCCTTGTTCGCTGCGCTGATGGGTGGATTCGGTGGACGTTCGATATTCAAACGTACCGGCGATGTTTGGGCACGGATGAAAGAAGCAGTACAAGATAGGTCAGTCGGTGGATTCGTTCGTAGTTTCGGTAGCTTCTTCGGGCGTGGACTTGAACGGGATGAAAACGGGAAAATCGTGCGTGATGAGAATGGTCGCGTTCGGCATGCACCGCGTGTTGTACCAGTAGAGGGGGCAGCGGGTGAAGGTCGGGGTATGATGAGCAGACTTGCGGCTAGTTCTCCGCGATTGGCAAGTGTTTTGTCTATGGGAGGTAGTTTCCTTAAAACTACTGCACTGGGGGCTATCGCGTGGACAGGTATCGAAGCGTTATTCGGCGCAATGACGTATGGCATGGCGAATAAAAACGAGAAAACACAGATCAATATTCAAGAGTTCAAGGATATTGAGAATAACGTCAAAAATATTAAAGAATCGTCATCGGTACTCATGAAGATACTTTTGGGCGTAAATGAAGGATTTGACGCACTTGCTGATGGATTGAAGACACTCATAACTGATTTTTCTTTTGAAGGCTTTGCGAAGCATTGGAATGCATGGGTGATAGGTTGGAATGCGAAAACACCAGAAGAGTTCGAGAAGCAGATGGAAGCTCAAGCTGGTGTACGTTTACGCGAAAACATGATCAAATTGTATGGAGCAGAAGAAGTAGCAAAAATGGAGGCAGAGTATCGTAAACAAAAATTAATAGCTCCGAATGAAGCTTTGACGCTCGAAGATTACAAAGCGATTAACCAGCAGCGTATATTCAAAGAAGAACGCGAGAAGCAGAAGAAGCAGGAAGAATTGGAAAAGCCGCCTGAAAAACGCCCTGGAGATTATACAACAACCGAGGATATTCGCGCCTTCCTTGAGCCGCTTAAAAAAGAATTGGAATCTGATCGCTTGCACTCAGAAAGCGGATATGAAGTAGCGAAAACGAAAGCATTGATTGCTGGCATGCGCGAGGACAGCGAGAAAGTGCGCAAACTGACAAACGATTTCTTACAGGCGCAAATTGGACTTCTTCAGTTGTATAACGCTAAAATTGATGCAAAAATGAAAGAGATGATAGAAGATGCAAAGGAGATGGAGAAGAACGGCACGAAAGGTCAAGTAGATAAAGTAAAACAGGGAGAAGCGTACCGGGAGTTGGAGATGGAGAAAAACAGAGTACAAATGGAGATTGCTCAGAATCAACTTCAAATGCATCAAACCGATTTATCCGCGATTAGTAGCATTACAACCAAACTGGAACGTGCAAAACGCATGGCACAAGCAGAAGGAAATATCCGTCGTTCGAACTTGCTACTCGGTGGCGCAAAAGAAGATTCAATGGCTGTCAAAATAGCAGGTAGACAGACGATGCTCAATATTAACAATCAAATCGGTCAGGCGATTGTGGAACTGCAAAAGCAACTGAACAGTGGCAAGTTTCAAGGTGAAGATCGTAATGATATTTTGCTTCAAATCAAGGAACTGCAAGCAGAAAGCCGTGATAACCTTGTCAAAATCCGTGAAAAGATGACAAACAGTCTGTCCACGTACAACTTGCCATCCGGGATTCAAGGAATGACATTCCAGGAAGCGGTGCAGCGTAAAAATGACTACCGCTCATATGCGATTACGCAGGGTGGTTTGACAATCAACGTCAACGTACCGGTACAGGGGAATTTTGGCGATGAGAAGGTAGCGAAGCAGCGCGGGCAGGCAACGGCACGGCAGGTGGCACAAGAAGTATCGAATATCCTGAGTCGTCAGGTGAAATCGTTTGGAGCGGGAGTGGGGTATTTCAGCCCGTTCGCCGTTGGAAGAACATAGATTAATTTGAGTCGCTACCGTTTGGTGGCGGCTTTTTTGTGGTATGTTTCGTCAAAGCTATCGAAAATACAAAATGATTCACCATTGTATGCTAAATATTTACATGGTATGATAGAGTAAACCAAGAAAATGACGAACGATTCATACCCTATCATGCCATGTTCTCTAGTAGAATGATAAGCAAATTAGAGGACATATGGCTATCTTAAAAACTGGACAAGCCATATGCTATCTCGATAAAGGAGCTGATAGTGTATGTGCGATAAGAACGGAAAGGGTGATGATGATATGATGGAAGTAAAAGAACAAAAAGTTCAAAACATGACTAAAGAAGAGCGCAAGCAGTATGCCCGTGACCGTATTAAAAAAATCTGTGACCGTAATGATTCTGCATTAAGGAGATTGTCTAAAAATTGAGTTTAGAAGAATTTGATATAGTTCCTTTAACTTTAGACGATATATACGTAATTCATGAGGAAATGTTAGAACGTTACGGCGGGATTTCGGGGGCTAGAGAGCCAGGGTTAATAGAGTATATGACCGAAAAACCCTTTCAGGAAACTTTCGGCTATATTCTTTACCCTGGCTTATTTTTAAAAGCAGCTTGTTATATGGAGGGATTTGCTACTCATCAATATTTTAATGATGGTAATAAAAGAACAGCATATGGTTGTGCAGCTTTATTTTTAGATTATAACGGATTTACCATTATTGTTGATGATGAAGAGCTTTTCAATATGACTATGGACGTTGCTCTTAGAAGAGTTGACGTTAACGAACTTTCAAAGTGGCTTGAATCAGTTTCAGTTCCCTCAGAATACATAGAATAGTAAAACACTCTCCTTCAACAGAGGGTGTTTTTTATTTCGCTTAATTTTCCGACAAATATAAAGGTGATTGATGTAAAATGTAGGAAAAAGAAAGAAAAGGGGAGAGGAAATTTTGAAGATTGTACAGTATGTTGGAATAACCATTATATGCCTGTGTTTGCTGATATTAGGTGGGGTGTATGTGCAGCAGACGTTTTTTCCGTTTGAGCGGGTCGCAAAGACGGTGGGTGTGGATAAACAACCTGAGCCGGAAGTGAAGAAAGATGAACAGGTGAAGGTGGCAGAAAAAGTAGCAGAGACAGAGCGTGAGGAGAAGAAGAAAGGCGCGATTGTTAGTGGGCAGTTTGCTGTAATAAACAATCCTTGCTTTGCAGCGACTTCAGAGGAAGCGCAAGACGAAATGTATGCGTACATTAGAGAGGGGAATACAGATGGAATTATGAGAATGATGGTCAGATACGATATTTTCAAACTTCCTAAAGGAACGGGAGTGAATGTTGTTAAGCGTGGCTTTACAACGGCGGTGGTGGAAGTTGTAAATACAGGTGAAGTCGGAATAGTCCCTGTGGAATTTTTGTCTCACCCTGATGATGAGCAGGTGGTTGGTGTTTCTAAAGGAGCAGATGTGACTAAACCATCAGCTTCTGCGTCTTCTCATCAAGCTAATAAGAACACTGGGAACAATCAAGTATCTTCTGTTGAACAATATTTCCGTGATTTGAAAACGTATGCAGGAAAAGGGCAGTTAAAGGGAGTAAGTGTAAAAATAGGAGATACACAAGATAAGGTAACAGCTAAATATAAAGAACCATTAGATACAACTTATTTTAACGGTGGGGATTGGCATGTGTACCTATCTTTCGTTATCATTTTCAACAAAAACGAAGAGGAAGAGACTAATAAAATAGTAGCGCTTGCGATTGACAAAGATAATATCAAGAAAAAACATGCTGATTTGACTTTTGCCCAAATCAAAAAAATTCTTGGGAAACCATTTGAAGAAGCACACGACGAGG
Source organism: Aneurinibacillus danicus (assembly GCF_007991215.1). Taxonomy (GTDB): domain Bacteria; phylum Bacillota; class Bacilli; order Aneurinibacillales; family Aneurinibacillaceae; genus Aneurinibacillus; species Aneurinibacillus danicus. The sequence continues at coordinate 6,657 of NZ_BJXX01000167.1, read as the reverse complement.
ATAGTGGTGAAGGTGATAATGAGTGGCGCCTTGACTATAAAAGCGGTTCATATATACTTTCCTTTCGTGCTTATACTGAAAAAGGAAAAATAAAAGGGATTTACGTTTACAAATATAATCCTAATAGCAGACCTGCTTAAAAATATATAGTAGAGGTGAGAATGATGAAAAAGTCAATTGGAAAACTTGTTTTGATTTTGTTGGTGGCAGTCGTATTATTTCCAGTTACAGTATCGAATGGGGTAGTGGAAGCAGGAACGGACCCAGCGCTTGTTGACAATATGAAAAAGAAGAGTCGTCAGTTTTTCGATATGAAAGATGAGAATGGTGTGACGTATAACGTTTATGTTTTCTCAAATAACGAAAAAAAGAAAGTGACAGGAAGAAGCGATATATGGGCAGGAGCAAGTGAAGGTGATATTTGGTATACAGGTGATTACCATATTGCTTTACGTAAGAAAGGAAGTAACGTTGTGCATATTCAACGATACGATGTAGTAGGATACGAGTATAACTATACAAGAAAAATGATATACCTTCTTTCGTCCAAGAATATAGGGCAGCCAGATATTATTTCGTTCTCTACAACTGAGTGCTCGAATTGCAGAGAAGCAAGAATGTATTATATAAAAGATGGGAGAATAGAGAGAGTTAAAATAAAAACTGATGATGATGTGGATGAAACACTGTGGTATTCAGAAAAGCCGAAGGTAATCGGTAAAAACTTGTATCAATCAGTGGTTTTTACAAATACAGAAGACATCGGAGTTCATTTCAACACCTACTCGTTTAATCCAAAAACAGGTGTTATGACACTGATTAAAACGAAGAGTTATATCAACGATCAACAAGAACTAGGCGATGCCATTTATAAAAAGTGGAAAGCGAGTCCTGCCTATGTAGTCAATTGAACTTTAAACAAAGAGGGCATCTGTCCTCTCTAATGTTTTCGCGTCGTATCATCACGGGTTGCGGCGGTTTCGTCGTTCTGAAAAAATGAGGATGAACTAACGGAATGAGACGAAGTTCCGCCGGCTCATCCTCAATTTTATGCTTCTGATTTCGCGGCGGCCTCTTCTCTTTCGTTTCCATTCACTGACTTGGACGACGTTACTGTCCTGTCTCGTTGGCGAACCTCACTTCCCTGGCCAAGCAACAAGCCTTCGATGATTCCCTCCACTTTGATTCGGTTCTCCCTGGTCAACCGCCGGAATTTGGCCAGAAACTCGATGTCTGCGGGAGAAAAATCCCCTCCGATTGCTTGCTCTGATATACGTGCGGATTTTTCACCCTCCCCTCTTAAAATCCAATCAGCCGAAACGTCAAAAAAATCGGATAACGCGATCAAAGCGTCGGCTCCAGGTTTAACCTTGTCCAACTCCCAGTCACCAACATTCCCGCGCGAAACGCCGATAGCCTCCGCCAAATCCTTCTGACTAATTTTTTTGGTAGCCCGAAGCTCTTTGATCCTTTGGCCAATACTCATTAGATCACCCTCCGCATTAATATTCGAGCAATACAAGAAAAATACACGTAAAATTACGCGTTTATTGTTGACCGTGCACTAATATACGTGTATTATATTGGTAGATAGAAAACCACATCACAAACCGATTCTACCATACCGCAATAGGTGCAAACAGTCGAACCTTGACAACTGAATAGCAAGATTCAGTGGATATTTGTGAGGAGGGAAATCGTATGAACCAAAAAACTGGTTTGCTAGACGATATGATGGCATTTTTGCTTCAACCTCATAGACTCACATACAAAGACGTATACACAGCACTTGATATACTCATTTTATGTCCGGAGTGGGAACAAGAGCAAGCATGGGATATTTTGAAGGCGGTGACTCTGAGATACGAAATTGCCCCCGCTGATGATTGGCAGAAGGAAACAGGGGATTTTCTCGAAGATATGAGAATTATTTTGGACAGACCGGAACGATCGTGATGATATTGAACTGTATGATGCCATTGTTTCGCTAATGTTGTGCCAGGAATCAGAACGCGAGGAAGCGTGGAATATCATGAGAGCCATCGTGTATCGGTATGAGAATGAGCCAATCGTTTCGACACAAGATGTAGTTGATGTAGAAGAGTTGTTTCAAGAAATATTTCGTTTGATAGAACAGTTGAACCGAGAGGAAGCGGAATACTATGATAGTTATTCTCTGCTGGTGAACTAAACACAGGGTAGGAGTTGTTTGGGCCGGTTCGGCGGCCTTAAATCGAGAAGTGTTCCAGAAGGTATGGAATGGCACTCGATAAGGTACACGCAAATGCGTGGGAAACGTCATACATGAAAACCGTATGACCACCATCGTCGGTCAGGAATGATGTGAAAGTATCAGGAGAGCGACGAATACAAAGAGCAGGAATATCACAGTTTCTGCAAGATATGAGCAGAAAAGTGCAAGACATGCTGATGACCTGAAAATATAGAGGTTTCAAGGCTTCGCATGAGTTTCTGCTCGATGTAACTGGAGTGCGAAGTGCGGTTCATTGGCTGTGTCGAAAAGTCTAACTTGGGTTTCTGCTCAATGTAGCTGGGGTGCGAAGTTCAATGCAGCCAAAACAAGGGAGGCAAGAAAATGAAACACACGAAAGTCATGCGCTATCAAATTATCAAACCAATCAACGACACGTGGGAAACGTTGGGACATGTTCTGCGAGAAATCCAGCGAGAGACACGCGCGGCGCTAAACAAGACTATTCAACTCGCTTGGGAATGGCAGGGATTCAGCGCAGAATATAAGCAACGTTATGAAGAATATCCAAAAACAAAAGATCATCTTGGATATTCAGCGCTGCATGGCTATGCCTACAATCGCCTGAAAGATGAGTTCTACCGAATGAACACAGCTAATCTATCCCAGACGGTCAAACGTGCGGCAGACAAGTGGAAATCCGACCTAAAAGATGTTCTGCGGGGTGATAAATCTATTGCCAGCTTCAAAAAAGACTGTCCGATTGATATTGTGTCTCAGGCGCTTAGAATTCGCAAAGATGGTAGCGACTACATCATGACGCTTAGCCTCGTAAGCATCAAATACCGAAAAGAACTGGAACGCAAGCAATCATTTTTTGATGTGCTTATTAGTGCCAATGATAAAACGCAGCGTGACATTCTTGACAGGCTCATCGCTGGAGAGTACAAGCTCGGAGCATCACAACTGCTCTATCACAAGAAGAAATGGTTCGTTAATGTGAACTACCAGTTTGAGAAAGAAGAAACAGCATTCGATCAGGATAACATCATGGGTGTTGACCTGGGGATCGTCTATCCGGTATACATGGCGTTCAATAACTCGTTAAATCGGTATAAAATAGAAGGTGGGGAGATTGAACGATTTCGAGCGCAAGTGGAACGTCGGAAAAAACAACTTCTTCAGCAAGCCAAATACTGCGGTGATGGACGGCGCGGCCACGGAACCAAAACACGTATCCAACCAATCGAAGTCGTCTCGGACAAAGTAGCCAACTTCCGAGATACAGTGAATCACCGATATTCACGCTATGTAGTGGATATGGCTATCAAACACCGTTGTGGCACAATTCAGATGGAGGATCTTTCTGGAATTGCAGCAGAAGACACTTTCCTTAAACGTTGGTCATATTACGATCTACAACAGAAAATCGAATACAAAGCCAAAGAAGCTGGTATACAGGTTGTCTATATAAAGCCTGATTATACAAGCCAACGTTGCTCGAAATGCGGTCATATTGAACGCGATAATCGAACAGAACAGGCGACATTTGAATGTAAGTCATGCGGCTTTAAGACGAATGCTGATTTTAATGCAGCACGAAACATTGCCACAAAGGATATTGAGAAGATTATCGCAGAAACATTGAAATAATGAGCTGTTTAAAAATTTTCGGGGCGATTCGGCGTCATTGAGTCGAGAAGTGCTTTGGAAAGTACAAAGTGGCACTCGATAAGGTACACGCTTATGCGTGGGAAACGCTATGCATGAAAACCGCATAGCCACCATCGTCGACCGATAGTAGCGTCAAAACTACTGAGGATCGACGACATACAGAACGCAGGAATGACGGGAGGTTTTCGCATTCAAGCAGAGATATCTTTCTGCATATAAGAAGCGAGAAAAGTAGTAATATCAAGCTACTTCGTGTTTTTCTGCGGAATGTATATGGAATGCGAAGTTCTGATTCGTATACGCCCGTGCATGAATATCCGATTTTCTGCGGAATGTATATGGAATGCGAAGAGAGACTTCCCAGGTCACAACATATATATGATTTTGCTATTTTTTGCGGAATGTATATGGAATGCGAAGAGGTGATCGCATGTCACAGGTTAAAGTTTTTGACAATGCTAACGAACCACACAAACGAAAACTTTTCTACGCCACAGGTATCGCAGGGGCGGAATGGAAAGAAGTCCCGGCACGTATCATCGAGCCATACTCGCCACCGACCCCATCCTTGCGCGTTAAAGAAAACAAAGTACTGAACGCTCCATCAGATTTAGTCGGCAGTACCACAGCAAGCTATCGAATGAAAGCGCGGCTACTATTCCAGACGCGGCAAGATTTGACTGCATACCTTGTTTATATCAATTATCCGCACAAGTTTTATGATGAGCGCGGCGTGATTTATATTGGCTCAGTCGATGACCACATTCCAAGTGTTCACGAAGGGTTGCAGCGTTACACAGTCGAAATTTCCATGCTTATGACAAGGAAAGACCAGTATGATAAGAAGTACGAGAATCCATTTTCTGATACGAATCCTGATGCATGGTATTACAAAGATTTACTGGAGCTTATTGACATGGGCGTTATCGCTGGAAAAACAGATACAACATTCCGGCCTAACGACTACATTTCTCGTGCCGAGTTTGCCGCGCTGTTGAACAGGATACGCAGGCTTGCTGAGTTAACAATTCGGACATAGAGGGGGCGAAAGTGTGACAGTTAGAGGTTTTGTTGACGTAACCCCGGACAAATGGTTTTACGACGATGTCATGGACTGTGCGAATTACTTGCTGGAAGATGACTCGCCGTTGATAGTAGGGATTTCGTAAAAGAGGCAGATAAATCGATTTATCAGTACGTTTATAATCTCGATGGAAGGGGCTTCAGTGAAGTTGTATCATGCTTCGGAACACAGTTGAAACGAATCCGTATTTCAGAGGGTGAGTGGTACCTTTCCAATCACAATGAACTGCTGGCGAAGTATATAGGTGATAAACCAAACCTCTACACTATAACACCGGGCGGTATTGTCTACTGTTCGTTCAACGTGGCTAATATGAAATGCAAAATCCGTTATCAGATGAAAGTGAGAGGGATTCTTGTAACGACTGGTGGCGAGTTTATTCCCGCATCTCAAAAAGTGAAGTATCTGGACCGTTTCTTCCCAGATGGGCAGTTGACGCGGGCAGAAGGTTTTTCAATCATTGACAGATTGCGACGTTCTTATTATCAGCGTTTTACTGACGCAGAGCCACCTGGTGCGACGATAGATGATACTTTCGTCGTTGAAGATTGTCAGGACACGTTTGTAACTTCGTCACGCTTCAGGATCGGAGAACCGTTGGAAGTGAAAGTGAATGGTTTTTTAAAAACGTTGGGAATTGATTATATTCAGGTTAATGATCATTCTGTTCAGTTTAAGTATTTGCTTCCAGCAGGAGCTGTTGTCACAATCAGAAGAACGAGACAAGAAAGTCATTTCGCAGACGGAGCTACACTAGGAGCATGGTACAAGGATGCGGTCATCTCAATGGAAAATGAACGAACGAGAGCAGGAGAACCGCTGATCGAAGGTGTTTTAAGTGGAGGACAGTTGTATTTTGACGGAGAATCCTATATGACTCGTGCCCAAGCAATAGTGCTGCTCAACAGGTTCAGAAAATGGGCAATCGAAACGTTCAAGGGTTAGATGGTGGGAAATGTGCAACCGGTATCAGACGAATTTAGAGAGCTTATCAAGAAGCATGTCAAAGTTGGCCCGCATGAAATGCCTGTGTGTATTGTAGAGGTTGACAGGATGGCATTTATCCCCGGCTGTACTGAGGAGATACAGTACCTGATCGGCGATCCAAACGTAAAAACGATACAGGATAGTGATATTGTGGGCGATGGTGAAACGGTACCTACTGATGAAATTGTATTCCCGGTAAAAGGGAAAGGAATAGGAGATGTTGGTTCAAAGTTTGGCAATCGGTTCCGCCCAATAGATAAAATATGGAAGAAACATACAGGAGTAGATATTCCGGCACCGCAAGGGGCTCCTATTTTATCTGCATGGGGCGGTGTAGTGAGACAGGCCGGACCTGTAAATGGGTACGGAAACATGGTCACTCTCGATCATGGAGATGGATATTATACTCGTTATGCTCACATGTGTAATGGATGTATCGAAGTGAATGTCGGTGATACGGTAAATGCAGGACAAAAAATTGGATCTGTAGGGAGTACAGGAAAATCTACCGGGCCACATTTGCATTTTGAAGTGCTTCAAGGTGGAATGAACAAAAACTATGCTGTTGATCCAATGCCATTTTTACAAAAGAAAAAAACAATTCCTACTTCCGTCAAAAATGAAGGTACAGGAGTAGAAACAGGAGAGCCGAAAAAAGTAACGGTTGGTGAGAAAGCGTTCTCGGTTACATTCGATTCTA
>NZ_BJXX01000166.1 GCF_007991215.1 Aneurinibacillus danicus | reverse complement strand
ATAGAACAAAAAGAAAAATACTTAATGCCATTAGTAAACGGAGAGATTCGCTCCTGTTTTGCAATGACTGAACCAGAAGTATCCGGATCCGATCCTACAATGCTGCAGTCTCGCGCAGAACTTGACGGTAACGAATGGGTAATTAACGCCCATAAATGGTTTACAACCGGTGCCATTGGCGCTTCCTTTTCCATTGTAATGGCGATGACCGATCCGGATGCAGCGCCCCATGAGCGTTTCAGCATGTTTATTGTTGATGCGGACAACCCGGGCTTTGAAATCGTAAGAGAAGTGCCAGTTATGGGAGATCATTTTGCCGGCGGTCATTGTGAAGTACGCTATACAAACTGTCGTGTCCCTAAAGAAAATCTGTTGGGGAAACGTGGAGAAGGCTTTAAGCTGGCTCAATTACGTCTTGGTCCGGGGAGAATCACGCATGCTATGCGTTGGATCGGTGTGGCAAAGAGAAGTTTCGACCTTATGGTTGAGTATTCTACAAAGAGAACGACACGCGGTAAAACGTTATCGGAATTCCAAACGATTCAAAATTTCATCGCTGACTCTGCTGCCGAAATCGAAGCAGCACGTCTATTAACATTGCATGCTGCTTGGAAAATGGACCAGGGCGATCAGGCCCGTAAAGAAATCTCCATTATCAAATTTTTTGGAGCCAAAGTTCTTCATGATGTTATCGACCGCGCCATCCAGGTTCACGGTGCGCTTGGTATTACGGGGGATACACCGTTAGAAGGATTCTACCGCGAGGCGCGCTCTGCTCGCATTTATGACGGTGCCGATGAAGTACATCGAATGGTTGTTGCTAAGCAAGTACTGAAAGCATTCAAAAAGGAGAGAGTCACTCGATGAATCAAACCAATCTTAGCCGGCGAGACAGGGAAATTAACTGGAAAGTCATTGAGTATTATATTCGCTCTCACATTGAGAATCTTTCTAATGAACCTATGCAGGTCAAACAGTTTTCGGCAGGATATTCGAATTTAACCTATCTGCTTAAAATCGGGGATTGGGAAGCCGTTTTCAGACGGCCCCCCTTTGGCCAAATTCCTCCCAAAGCCCATGATATGAAACGGGAGTTTACCATTCTTCAAAAGATAAACCCGGTGTTTCCGTTAGCGCCAAAACCATATCTTTACTGTGAGGATCCGGCTATTTCAGATAAGCATTTTTACATTATGGAAAAGAAGAACGGAATTGTCTTGGATGACACCTTACCTCCCGAACATGTAGGAAACAAGGAGTATGCCCGAATTGTATCCGAAACCGTTGTCAATACACTGGTCTTCTTGCACAATATTGACTATGTAAAAGCGGGTCTTGCTACTATAGGGAAACCTCAGGGCTACCTTGAACGGCAAGTACAGGGCTGGATTAAACGATATCATCATGCAAAAACAGAAGAGATGGCTGTTGTACCTGAAATCGAGCAGTGGCTTATCAAACAACTCCCTGCCTCTCCTGCTCCATCCATCGTTCATAATGATTTCAAGCTTAATAATATGATGATTTCTCCAGATAATCCAAGGGAAGCAGTTGCTGTATTTGATTGGGAAATGTGTACAATAGGCGATCCTTTAACCGATGTGGGCTGCAGTCTCGCTTATTGGACAGAGCCCGGAGAAGGCGAAACCGGTCTTACATCCGTTACCGTTAATCCAGGCTTTATTAAACGCCGCGAGTTTGTACAGCTTTACGCAGAAAAAAGCGGACGTGATCTATCCAACATTGACTATTATTTAACATTTGCTTTTTACAAGATCGGTGTCGTTCTTCAACAAATCTACTATCGCTGGAAAAAAGGGGAAGCGAAAGACGACCGATTCGCCAAACTTGGCGAAGGGATTCATAATCTCATGCATCAAGCGTTACGGGCAAAAAATAAAGAGTTACTATAGAGGACGATATGAGAAAAATACATGTATTAACACGCAAGGAAGATATTAATAGGGAAAAACTGACCGACTGTACAGCTGTTGTTATCGATGCTCTACTTGCGACCTCAACCATTGCGGCTGTTCTTCACCACGGCGCAAAAGAAGTGATTCCTGTCCTAAACGAGCAAGAGGCACTCCTGGCATGCGAAACACTTACAGAAGAAAGCTATGTTTTATGTGGTGAAAAAGGCGGTCACACGTTAGAAGGGTTCCAGAACCCTGATCCGGTCGAACTGTTGAAAAGAGATCTATCGGATAAATCTATTGTTTTGTCCACAACAAACGGAACAGTTGCTGTTCAAAAGTGTTCCGCAGCAAAAAGTGTCTATACTTCCTCTATGTTAAATGGACCAGCGGTAGCAAGCCACATTAAGAAAGAACAGGACACCAGCTCCGTTTTGATCGTTTGCGCCGGCTCTGATAATCGCTTTTCCCTTGAAGATTTTTTAAGTGCCGGCTACTTGATTTCCGAACTTATAAAAGAAAACAACCTGTCATGGAAACTGACAGATTCAGCAAAAGCGGCTTTTCAATTATACGAATCTCAATCTCACAGGATCACTGAGGTATTTAAAGACACAGAAACAGGTTGTCTGCTCGCAGAGCTCGGTTTTAGCAAAGCTGTTACCTATGCCGGCCAATCAGGCATCATACCAATTGTGCCGCGCTGGACAAACAATCGTCTAGTAAATGCAAAACGCGTCAGCTGCTGAGAAGACACGCGCTATTAGTCTACTTAAAATAGAGAGGCGGTAGAAATATGCAACAACTCGCGAAAAAAGCATGGGGATATCGCCATATGGTTCTTGTTACCCTATGGCTGCTTTACATTATTAATTATTTTGATAGGTTAGCCGTACTCACCTTCCTTCCCTTTATCCAGGAGGATTTAAATCTAACACCCGTACAGGTGGGACAGCTTGCTTCTGTTTTCTTTTTCGCATATTCATTAGCACAGGTGACAGCTGGATTTCTTGCGGATAAAATTGGACCGAAAAAAGTTATGAACATCGCTATTATTGTATTCACACTCGTTACTGCTTTAACCGGGATGGTTAAGTCATTCGGCCAGTTTATAGCCCTGCGTATTGGGCTTGGGTTAGGGGAGGGCCATCATTTTGCTCCAGCTCTTCGTACCATTAATAACTGGTTCCCGCTTGCTGAGCGCGGGCGTTCCGTTTCGTTTTTTACCACGTCATGGGCAGTAGCCCCCGCCATTGTCCCTGTTATTATTACGACTGTTTCTTTTTATCTTTTTGGTGGTGAATGGCGACCTGTATTTTATCTTCTCGCGATTCCTGGTTTGATTGGTATATTTATTCTCTGGTACTTCGTTTCAGATACACCGAAACAAATGCTCGACAAAGGACGTTTAAAACAGGAAGAATATAATCATATTACGGCAGAAAGCCAGGAAAGCATTGCGGATGAAGAATCAGGTACTTCTCAGGTAAAAGGTGTAAGCGCATCCATTTTCCTGCGGGATCCCTCTTTTTATCTGTATACACTCCTGCTTTTTTGTCAGCTGGCTGTATATTGGGGAACAACAACCTGGTTAACTACCTTCCTTGTGAAGCAGCATGGATTAAATATCAAGGAAATGGGTCTGTTTGCTTCTGCGCCTTATGTTGTCGCAATCCTCGCAATGTTATTAGGTGGCTGGTTAATGGATAAAGTATTGCATCGAATGAAACCTGTTGGGATTATTGCCTATCTTGGAAGCATCCCTGTTCTCTGGCTGCTCGGTTCACTGGAAAAAGGCCAGACCGGCTTGTTATTAGGTTTGCTGTTACTCGTTGGCTTCTTTGTTAATTTGAATTTTGGCTCCGTTTATGCTTATTTACAGAAACGTTATCCAAAGGAAGTCGTGGGGAGAGCTACAGGAATTTCCAATGGCATAGGCCAGCTTGGTTCATTTGTTTCTCCTTTAGTAGCCGGTTATTTAGTAAAAGTCACGGTGGACGGAGCTCAGGATTTCGGTAACGTCTTTATCTTTTTCGCCCTGGCATCTGCTGTGGCTGCTACTTGCGCACTGCTTTTAAAAGAAGAAAAAGTGGGAGCTTCTCTCTCCTCTTCCACTCAGGAAATAAAAAAGCAGATCTTGTAGAAGCAGTTGAAAAAGAATGAGGGAATGATTTTCACAGAAAAAGGGCAGAACAAATGCGGTTCTGCCCTCCTTTGTGGAATCACTGCATACGGCCGCCGCCGAGCTGTTGCTCCGCCATCATGACCAGGCGTTTGGTGATTTCTCCGCCCACAGAGCCGTTTTGACGAGACGTCGTATCCGGTCCCAATTGTACACCGAATTCAGTAGCAATCTCATACTTCATTTGCTCCAGTGCCCCGCGTGCTTGCGAGGCAAGCAAGTTGTTCCTGTTTCTAGCCATTGTTATGTTCCCTCCTTGAGATGAAATGCCAGATACATTTATATGGTTCCTTATGAAAGGAAAAACATACATTTCAAAGAAAGGATTTTTTCTGGTCTTTTTCGCCGCTCTATCTCGTTATACGCTGTCCTTATAGGTGTTCTCCCCCAGCAACTCCTCTCCTGCGGATATGGTTTCCTTATCTTTGTTGACACTCTCACGGCTAAAGCCGATGGGATTCTTCGGTAGTTAGCGTTCGCAGTCCATTTCTGTTTTGAACAACTCCGAAGGTTAGGGTGTGCCATCACCCCTCCTAAGACAGTGCATATAGCATCTTAGGCTGATTGACTGTTACCATCAATCACAGGTGCATATCGAATATTCATTGCACCTACTACATCTCTGTGTTTTTCAAAGCCACATCCACACTTGTACTTACGTCCTTGTGCTTTGTTTCTTGCGGAACACTGAGGACAAGTTTGGCTTGTATAAGCAGGATTCACATATTCAACTTTTATCCCAACCATTTTTGCTTTGTACTCGATGAATTGAGACAAGCGATAGAAGGACCATGTGTGCAAATTTTTCTCGTTTTTACGGCTTGTTCTTGCCGTCTGTCGAATGTTCGCAAGTTGTTCAAGGCGAATGACAGAAACCTTATTTTCTTTTGCAAAATCCACAATTGCACGGCTAACTTTATGGTCTTGGTCTTTCATCCAACGCTGTTCCTTATCGTCTAACTTACGAATGGCATTACGTTTTTTCTTTTTTCCTAATGCTTTGCGAACAGAACGATATTTCCGCTTCATGTATTTGTTTTGTCTGCCATGACCAAAAAAGCGAACTTTTTCATCATCTGTCACAGCAACCGCAGGGACTTTCAATCCCAAATCAACCCCCATCACTTTCAATCCAGTTCCTTCGACAGTCGGAATACTGACAGAAATTTGAGCGATCCACTTGCCAGATTTCTGCGTGATGCGAAGGGTCCCTACTTTGTGCTTGAGCAAGTTGAAATTACGATTTTTCTTATCAATCAACAAAGCACGAATCGACGTTTTCCTTGCCTTCCCCTCTATCATCAAAGGGAGAGAGATGTGGGTGAAATCAAACGAGTAGTTTTGATTGTTCCACACACAAACAGGTTTCTTGAGTACAGGAACAGCAGTGTATTTACTTTTCTTTGCTTTTTGGAAAATGCTTTTCGCATCTTTGATTGCTTGATTTTTGACCGCACTTGGAAGATTGGTAGAAACATCTTTTGTTGTTTTTTTGGTACTTTTCTTTTCAGTGACCATTTCAGATACAAGTGTATTGATAGTCGAAATATACACTCGGCTCATTTCACTCAAGATGGAGGCCTGTTCTTTCGTGGGAAGCAATTTAATTTTTACAGTGATTGTTTGCGACATCAGATTCACCCCCTTGTTTTTTGTTGTTCCACATATCGTTTGATTGTCTCGCTTGATACGTTTCCTTCGGTAGAAACGAAATAGGAACGTGTCCATAAACTCGGCAAGTGTCGAAGATGAGGAAATTCCTCTCTCAACTTTTTCGAAGTCACTCCTTTGATTTTTGCCATAATATTGGAAGGACTCAGGTGTGGCAGTGCATGTAGAAACATATGTGTGTGGTCTTTGTCACATTCTAAAGCAACAATGACAATTTCCAATTCTTCGCATATTTCCTTTACCAACTGTTTAAAACGTTCCTCTACATCGGAACGAAGGAATATTTTTCTTCTGTATCGAGGACAAAAAACGAAATGATACTTGATGAAAGATATTGTTGTATGAGTTCTTCTATATTCATTCATACCCACATTGTATCAGTTGTACCAACAAACAGCAACAAATAAACAAAAATAGTTGGCCCATTTGACGTGGCATAAAGCCACGCCTGTTCCAACCTCACTTTCATCCCACCCCTAAAGGAGTGGGCTTTAGCCGTGGGAGTGTCAAGAACCCAACGATGTGATTTTAGCTTTTCGAGTTGCTCTTTTGGAAGTCCTCGCCCATCCCCCACTTGGCAGTTTCTTTCTACATTTCGAATCGAGCTCATCCCCGGTATTCCATCTCTCATCACCCCTTTAACCTGATCCATATGATTCAAAATAAAAATATCATAAAGTAACGTTAAATTAGCTGCACCTGCTGTAGGCCATATCGAATGCCCCCATTGTTAACGTGCCTGGTGGTGAACTTAGCAAAAGATTTTACTTCTTCATGGGCATTCCCCATGGCAATTCCCATTCCGACAAAAGAGAGCATCTCTTTATCATTTAACCCGTCCCCAAATGCTACAGCATCGTCAGGGGATAGTTTAAGGTGCTGGAGCATGACCGCGATTCCTTTCGCCTTCGATCCACCTGAAGGAAGCACATCCATCGAGACCCGGTTCCAACGAATAAAAGAAAGGTCGGCAAATTTCCCCTGGTAATAAAGCTCTTCATGTTCCTGGCAATAGAGTAAAGCTTGATAGATCTTTGTATCCTTCCAATAATGCGGATGATAACGTGGCGGCTCTACCTTGACAGATTGAAAGGATTCAATGATATGGGGATGCTGGCTATCGTTCGTACAGCATTTTTCATGGCTTAAATAAACAATTGGGTGCTTAAATTGATGGGCATGTGTCTCCAATAATTCCAAATTGGCTTGATTAATCGGATGTTCATAGATGACTTGCCCTTTATGGACAACATAAGAACCGTTAAAGCTCACAAAGGAATCAATTCCTAATTCTTCAGTAATATCTTTAAGATGAAATGGTGCTCTCCCGGTTGCCAAGCAAACTTCGATGTTCTGTTCTTTCAGCTTTCGAATCGACTCTTTTGTGTCAAGAGGTATTTTTACTTCTTCGTTAACCAATGTGCCGTCAACATCGAAAAAGACAATTTTATAAGACATAGTTCTTCTCCCTGTATATTTTTATATTGAAAATGGCTATCCCACTTTTTTAACCCTTTCGATTGTATGATATTGTATCTGACTTTTTCACCTGCACCACACGATCCATCCGACGAATGCCATCTCTTTGCATCACTTAGCTATTTTGCAGAAAGTTATACGATTCGTTGCAAAAAATGGGACACAAAACGATCGCTGTCAACCTCAAGACAGACATGGATATTCGATGGCTGTTGGCTTTCGCAGCCTACTGTTTGTCCTCTTTTTTCTCCTGCTGTCACTACTTCCACGTGCATAGGAACCGCCTTCACAAATGACGGATCAATAACACTTCCAACTGCTAACGGGTCATGAAGCGAGCATCCTCCGAGCGTCGGATAATTTTTCTGATGGGCATCCATGTAAAAATCGCAGATATCAGCCAGGAAATGGGATACATGCGTATTTTTTTCCCGCCACTCATTCAAATGTTGTCTCCTGAGCAAAGTCTTCAGCGTGACATCTAAACCAACAAGCGTAATCGGAATGCCCGAACGAAATACAAAGTCGGCCGCTCCCGGATCGGTATATATGTTTGCCTCCGCATGCGGAGTAATGTTTCCCGCTACAGTAACTGCTCCACCCATGATCACGACTTGTCGCACAAGCCTGGCCACTTCCGGGTCGTGTTCAATTGCCAGGGCCAGATTCGTCTGACAACCCACTGTTATAACGGTGACCTGGTGCGGATACTCCCGGACTTTTGAAATGATAAAGTCGTGTGCCTTCATCTGTAATACCTCTCGCTTCGGCGCAGGAAGATGGGTATTGCCAAGTCCGTCTTCCCCATGAATCCATGTTGGCTTTTCATATGATTCTCGCCGCAAAAACGTTTGGGCGGCACCGGCAATGACAGGAATGTCATCAGTCCCCAGTATGTCCAACACTTGTAACGTGTTTCGCGTTGTTTCCTCTACGGTTGCATTTCCGAAACAAGTTGTAATTCCCAATATTTTTAATTCCGGAGAATGTACTGCATAGGAGATGGCGAGTGCATCATCAATTCCCGTGTCTACATCCAGAATTACATAGTTCATGATATGTCTCCTCCCCTTGTTTGTCATGCAACATCTTGATGTTACTAAAGACTTATATAGTCAAATAACTTACTTACAGATAACTCTTCGTGTACACGAATAATCGCTTCACCAATGATTGGTGCCACAGAGAGAACTTTAATTTTATCAATAAGCTTATCTTCTGGAATTGGAATGGTATTCGTAACAACAAATTCTTGGATCCTGGAGTTTGCAATACGCTCAAAAGCAGGTCCAGATAAAACCGGATGTGTGCAGCATGCAAATACTTCACGTGCACCAGCTTCGACCAATGCGTTAGCTGCCAGCGTGATTGTTCCAGCTGTATCAATCATATCATCAATGATAATAGCGGTTTTACCTTCAATATTTCCTACAATGTTCATCATCTCAACTACATTTGGTTCAGGACGTCTCTTATCAATAATCGCAATAGGAGCACCTAAACGCTCAGCAAGCTTACGAGCACGAGTTACGCCACCGTGGTCCGGGGAAACGACGCAGATATTAGAAAGACCTTTTTCAGAGAAATACTTACCTAAAATGGGTACGCCAAGCAGATGATCCACCGGGATATCAAAGAATCCTTGAATTTGTGTTGCATGTAAATCCATTGTGATGATACGGTGAGCACCTGCTGTTTCAATTAAATTGGCCACTAATTTCGCCGTGATTGGGTCACGCGCACGCGCTTTTCGGTCTTGACGTGCATACCCAAAGTACGGAATCACAACGTTAATACTTTTCGCCGATGCACGTTTTAATGCATCAACCATCACAAGAAGTTCCATTAAATGTTCATTTACAGGCGCGCTTGTAGGTTGAATTACGAATACGTCTGCACCACGGATACTCTCATTTAATTTAATTTGGCATTCGCCATCACTAAAACGAATGGCTTCAGCATTGCCTAAGGTTAATCCAATATGAACAGCAATCTCACGGGCGAGTTGTCGGTTCGCATTGCATGTAAATACTTTTAGCTTCGGGTCACGGTAGTTCGCCATTATCTTAAAAGACCTCCCGTTTATTCTTTTCTGCCTTGTTTACAAAATCGCAACTCTACTTTGGTTCCCGCTGGATTATACCTTCAAAACCTCCCGCTATTTGCGGGAGGTTGAAAATTATTATTGCTTCCCATTTTGAGATTACGTGCTCGAAAATCATAACGGCCGCATCTTGTCTCTTAATGGAGGCGGTCGGACTGAGGACTCCCGGTGCGTTCCCTCGTACAATACCTTTCCGATCAGCTTTCTTCATCGTTGTTTGAGTAAAATCTCTTTAATAAAGCAACTCTCGTACCCGTAGTGACATACAGGGGCTTCCGGCACCACCTCCAATAATACGGTGTCATCGTCACAATCCACCACAATGCGCTGGACGTACACAAACTTGCCGTCCTCTTCGCCCTTAACTTGTACTCGGCCAAGAGTACGCCGGAACAAGGTCACCAGTCCTGTCTGAAGGGTTTGCTCCCAGGCTTCCCCGTCCATAAAGCCAACCATCAGAACTTCTTTGGTTTCTGCATGCTGCAGCACGGCGGGCACAAGACCGTTAAGTTTAGAAAAATTGAGCTTTGTAGCACCTGCAATCGTATTATCCGTTGTCATGTTAGAGATCCTCCTTTATTCAGTTAGGCAAAGCATAACGCCTCAGAACCCAGAAGTTTAGCCGCCTCTTTCGGGCTGTCACTAGCATACACCGCCCGGCCTACAATAGCGTAGCACAAGCACCCTGGCGCGGCAGCAAACGCGTCGCCGATACGCCCTCCCATGGTACCGATCCCTGTCATAAATAGCGTAGGCTTATGGACCGAAGCAGAGAGAAACTCACTTACCCGTCGGACCCCGTTCAGATTTGTGCTGGGTACGATAAAATGCTGTACTCCCAGGCTTACTGCGTGCTCCAAAATTCGGGCTGGCCCATCATCGGCCACATATCCACCACCGCTCACTTTGTACTCAGCCATCGGAAAATCCCCCCCAACAATCGGACATAACGCCTGACGCTGGGTGTGCACAACGAACTCCTCAACCGCTGAGGGACCGGCCAGGGGAAACAACACCAGCGCGTCTACCCCGGCCTTCCGGCAGATGGCACAGAACTTTTTGGCCATATCAGGAATGTCCAGCCCCGCCTTCTGGTGGTCGTATAAAATGGGCAGATCGGTGATTTCCCGGATCGTCCGGACGGCATTGGCCAGTCCCAGGCGGAGGGCCCCGGCTATCCCAAGTTTATAGCCCACCACGCCCTCGACTTCGCACGTTTCCTCCACCACCCGACGAATTTCATCAACGGACTCCAAATCAAGCGCCGGAATAATTCCATAATGTGTACGAAAGTTTATATCAACCAACTGACATCCTCCTGTCTTCCTGAGTACCCCACGCCCAGCTCCACCCGGATCTGCCGTTGGTCACTCGGTTTTATCTGGCCAATATCCAGACGTCATTCCAATTGAAAAGCAAGGGCCGAGAAACCCAAGGATCACGGAAAAATGGGTCCCTCGAGCCCTGCTTTCCAAAATACTCTGAAAGCTCACAATCGACTTTAAGAAGTCTTTGCAAGGTACTGGTCCGCAAACTTGTCGATTTTGTGCTGAATTGCATCCGACAAGATGATTTGCTCTTGATTGGCTTCCTGCTCTTGTACCCGATCCCGGACTTGTTTCCAATGCTCCTCGTCTGCAATTTGGATCGTAGGAGTTCCAATGCCATTGTGATGATAGATGACCTCGTACAAGCCTTCTCGTCCACTTTCATTCACTGTTTCAACAACCAGTTCACCTGCAACATTTACCACTTTCACTTCGCCCGGAATGCTTCGTTTGAGTGGCACCATCCCGAATTTCATGCGGTCCTTACCGTTGCTGTAGGCGGTTTTCATCGCCCAGCCGAGAGTGTCCCGGTTCATGTGCTGGTAGAATCCGGAGCCAATCCCATAGGCAACGAAATTAAGAGGGATGCCGTGGGCCTCAAGAATTGCGTCATAACGCTTCATCACCTCAAAGCTCATTCCTTCCCCGATAAAGGCGCTGACCGTATCAAGAAGATCATTCGCCTTGGCTACCTCGTAGATGTTGATTGCCTGCTCAATGACATCTCCACTATCCGGCCGCATGGCAATCTTAACACCTCTGTCTTTGGCATAACGTCCTAAGGATGGAAGATACTCATGAATGACACGGTTTGCATCGTATGTGTCGATCAACAGTGCCACAACTTTCAAACCGTCTTCATAGGTGACATCGATAGCATGAATAAAACTGTCATACTCGTTATCGAACTGCTGGGTAACTTTGTGGGACTGCGCCGATACGCCTCCAATCACTGCATACGGTGTGTGCTGGCTCGTGTGGAAGTCATCGGTTTCGTGCAGCGAAAGGTTCCATGCCGTACCAG
Source organism: Aneurinibacillus danicus (assembly GCF_007991215.1). GTDB lineage: Bacteria > Bacillota > Bacilli > Aneurinibacillales > Aneurinibacillaceae > Aneurinibacillus > Aneurinibacillus danicus. Next base: position 19,494 of record NZ_BJXX01000166.1, on the reverse strand, counting down.
CCCAATACGCATCCTCCAGGCTTCGATGTGCCCGGAATCCATAGCTATGAACCCGCCAGAAAAATGAATCATCAAAACCATAGAGAACTTTTTTCTGCTCCAGGTATTTGCGTATGTGAAACGCTTCCGTTGCGCAGTTGCTTGGAAAGTATCCATGCAGGTAGTTGGCTTCCCACCACGTTACGAGTTCACCGAAACCCTCTATGGTGTTACGAATTTGAGCGAATGGCGTGCCAACCGGGCACCAGGTACCCTCCGGCAGTGTTTCAATAGAGATAGGCGCATATCCATTGCACTCTTCTACGACACGCATAAAGAGTGTGGTTGGGAAGACCATTCCCATCCTCTTGGCGTTCCGTTCCGCTTCTTCGACATGCTCCTCCGTAATTTGAATGGATAAAATCGAATTGACGATTTCCCGAAGCCCGTACAAGATCATACCGGATTTACGGTTGTACATATGGCTAATTTCCCAATCTCCATTTTTTTTGAGCCGGTGGTGGGACGGATTATAACTGTCCGTGAGCAATACTGGATTTTTGTAAATGTCTTTTAACATAACGTATTCCCCTTTCCTAATTGGTTCATTTTTCAGGCAGAAACTCTTTCGCAATCGTCGTGGTCACTATCGAACATTAAGATGGCTACCTTTCCTAACAGCTACAAGAATCGATGCAGGTTCTCACCCCCCTCAAAAGATAAAAGGCGCCTTGTGAGCAAACACAGGCACCTTTGGTCGTCCAATCGGCAGTACATTATTCTGATATAACCTTTCCTAACAGCTACAAAAATCGATGCAGGTTCTCACCTCCCTTAAAAGATAAAAGGCGCCTTGTGAGTAAACACAGGCACCTTTGGTCGTCCAATCGGCAGTACATTATTCTGATATATCACATTTAAATAATTGGTTTTAATTTCTCACACGAATATTATCAGAAAAATTAGTCTTCGTCAACAACTAAATGTAAGAAAGTTGTGCCAGAAACAAACAAAAAGAGAGGTTTACATGGTAACCGCATGCGGTGAATTCATCGTGCTACATCCCATCTCAACCTATTTTAAACCATGTTAGCACAGAATCCGCTCGGAGTCATGGGCTTTTTCCAGCATGAATTCAAATGTACCCGCGGCAAGGCGCATCCGGCTTTCGCCACGATCAAAATAAAAAGCACCGATTACCTCCATTTCGGTAACAAGTGCTTTTTATCATTTTGGTATCAACTGCAGTGGTGAGTGGATAATGATTCTTCTGCGCAAAAAATGAAGGTTCCCGAAATCTCAAGACTTTACCATATATCAAAAGAACATATCCGAAAAATCATTCGCCGGTTCAACGAGGAAGGAATGGCGTCCTTGAAGCCAAACTTTGGTGGCGGAAGACCTCGCACCTTTACGGAAGAACAGCGGGCAGATATCGTAGAACTGGCTCAGATTCCACCTAAGGTATTGGGCTTACCGTTTACCTCCTGGTCGCTTGCAAAAATCAAAGAAGTGGCGGAACAAAAGAAGCTGGTCAAATCCATTAGCGTCGAAACCATTCGTGTGATTTTAGAGGAAGCCAACATTACCTATCCGCACACAAAAACCTGGAAAGAATCGAACGACCCGGATTTTGCGGCTAAAAAAAACGAATCCAGCAACTCTATAACAAACCACCAAAAGAAGGGCGGGTGATCTGCATCGATGAGTTTGGGCCTCTTTCGATCCAGCCACATAAAGGGAAAGTATAAAGAGTTTATTTCAATAATATTGCTAAAATTCTCTTTCTTTCCAACTTCTCTATCCTCCTTCCACGAACGCATGTCGAAATATCAAGGATGATTTATATAATATAGAAGGCAGTCCTTGCTTGCTAAAGGACCGCCTGATGATTCAATATCTACGCAACAGAAACATAGAGGCAATAGGGGGCAACAATCGTCTATCAGACTCGAGTATCATGGACCGAATTGGTCCGCATAATACGTCGCCGCCACCAGCGCCGCCTGTCCGAGGCTGATGCCACCATCGTTCGGGGGGACCCTCTCACCTATCCATACATGCATGGCCCTTTCAGTGAACAACTCCTTCAGATCGGCTAGCAAAAGGGAATTTTGAAATACACCGCCGGACAATACAACCGTGTCGATCCCGTGGGCTTCTCCTAAAGCGAGGGTGCTTCGAAATACGCCTTCAGCGATGCTCCTGTGAAACGAACGGGCAATCACCGCCGCGTCCCGCCCATTCAAACGATCTTCCGCCAGCGCCTGTAAGAGGGGACGATAGTCAAGCTCCTTTTCATCCCACGGGAAAGGATACACCTTCTCCAAAGGAGCAGTCCGAGCCAGATGTTCGAGCCAGATGGCTGCCTGACCTTCAAACGAAATGGCCTCGGTGAAGCCCAAAAGAGCGGCCGCCGCATCGAACAGCCGGCCGACGGATGTTGTGGGGAAGGTGCGAATTTGTTTTTCCACCAGCTTTAACGCCGTGAAAAACCGTTCGGGAAACGCAAGCCGCCTGCCGACGTCCGCCGCCAATTCCGGCACGTCTACAAAGAAACCGGCCAGCGCCTGAAGCGGTATACGTGCCGCCGCATCACCGCCCGGAAGCACGGCATAACGAAGGTGCCCACGCCGTTCCAATCCTTCTGCGACGCTTCCGACAAACAGCTCGCCGCCCCAGATGGCCCCATCATCGCCAAAGCCCGTCCCATCAAATGCCACTCCGATCACCCGTTTGTCCAGAGCATTTCGTTCCGCCAGCACAGATGCCACATGGGCGCGGTGATGCTGAATGCCAACGCGCTCGCAGTTCTCCAGCCCGCGCGCAAACTGGGCGGAACGATGATCGGGATGGAGATCATGCGCCACGATCGTGTCTGCCAGCGGGACGTCATACATCGACAAAAGATCGTAGATGGTCTGCTCAAATGCCGTATACGCCTCGTACTGCGTCAAATCTCCCACATGCTGGCTCACGATCGCCTGACCCTTAACGACTAACGTGACGGTATTTTTCAGGTCAGATCCAACAGCGAGAATGGGCCGAGCGCCGGGCAATTGAGTGACAGGAAGCGGGGCGTACCCCCTCGCCCGGCGGAGTACAGTGGACCCAAATTCGCTCACGCGGACGACCGAATCGTCGACGCGGCGGGCGATGGGCCGCTCACCGATAAGCCAGGCGTCGACAAGTCCTTCAAGCCCTTCCACAGCGTCTTCATCTTTATAGATGATGGGTTCGCCCGAACGATTGGCGCTCGTCATTACAAGCACAGGCGGCGCGCCGAAATGAAACAGCAAATGATGGAGCGGCGTATACGGAAGCATCACGCCCAAATCGGTGTTATCAGGCGCCACGCCCGGAAGCGAGCGGTGTGAGCGGGCGAGCACAATAGGACGAGCCGCAGACGTAAGAAGCGCCTCTTCTTCCGGTGATAGCTTAATAAGCGTCCGCGCCGTCTCCACGTCTTTGACCATCAGGGCAAACGGTTTCGCCCTGCGACGCTTCCGATCTCTGAGTGTCCACACCGCCTGAGCGTTTTCCGCATCGCACGCCAGATGATATCCGCCAAGCCCTTTGATCGCCACGATCCGCCCTGCACGAAGAAGCCGGGCGGTCTTTTCGATGACTTTGCTATCTCCATTCATCTCTTCGCCTTGCCACCGCATGTGATAATAAGGCCCGCACTCCGGGCAGGCAGTCGGCTGCGCGTGGAACCTGCGATCGGTCGGCTCATAATACTCTGCAGAACAGGCCGGGCACATGGGCCATGCTTTCATCGTCGTATAGGGACGGTCATACGGCAGGCGTTGTATCACGGTATAGCGGGGGCCGCACTCCGTGCAATTGATGTAAGGGTACAGATAGCGGCGGTTTGCAGGATGAAACAGTTCGGTTAAACAAGCCGAACACACGGCCAGATCGGCAGGGATGTACACCGTCGGCCGATCGTTGCGCTTGCTTTCACGGATTCGAAAATCATGAAGCCCCTGCACGGCCGCATCTTCGATTTCCAGATCGGTCACCCGGGCCAGCGCAGGAGGATGTGTCGTGATTTCCTCGATAAACGCCTGAATGGCGTCGGCATCCCCTTCCACATGTATCTCCACGCCGCTTTCCCCGTTGCACACCCAGCCGCTCAGTTTCCATTGTTTAGCCACCCGAAAGATAAAGGGGCGAAAACCAATCCCCTGAACGACACCGTGAACGCGAATGAGCTGTGCGATATGCATGATGAACCACCTACCTTTTTACAAAGACGTATCTTCCATGGAAGAAGGCAGCGCGACAATGCATCCGCGGCCGCAAAACCCGATCTGAACGACGCGGTCGTCTTCAACCAGGACAGGGACAGTGCGCCCGCCCGTCAAAGCGATGAGCCGTTTTAACGCTTCTTCGTCTTCTTCCACATCATATTCGGTAAACTCTTCTCCATCCCATAATAAAGATTCCCGCATCTCCTTCGTGTAAGGGCATCCTTTCGTTCCATAAAGTGTACGCATGGTTCGTTTCAGCACCTCCCGTCTTTACGGATGATGGAACAGACGCCCGCGCTTCCCCGATGCGCGCAGGGCAGCCGGAGCGACCATTTAACAAATACGCGGCAGCGGATCGCCTACAAGCATATCAATGACCCGCGTACCTCCGTAGCGGGAACGCGCCAGGACGACTTTTTTCGGATCTTCTTGAATTTCGCCGATGCGCCGCGCATCCTCTCCGCCCGGTATGCCCCGGATCGCTTCTAACGCCATATCGGCGTATTTCGGGGAAACGATGGCGAGAAACTGCCCTTCGTTGGCAATGTGAAGAGGATCCAGGCCTAAAATTTCACAAGTCCCCCGCACCGCCGGACGTACCGGAATCGCCTCCTCGTCCAGCACTACGGCGACTTTGGCGTCTCTTGCCAATTCGTTTAACGCCGTAGCCACGCCGCCCCGCGTCGGGTCGCGTAACCAGCGCAGCCCTGGCGCCGCAGCGTCGATGATAGTAGCAACGAATGGCCATAGCGGGCGCGTATCTGAGGTGAGCTCGGCTTCCAAATCCAATTCCCCCCTGGCCAGGAGGACGGTAATCCCGTGATCTCCGATCGGACCGGAAAGAATTACCTGATCGCCGGGTCGAACGCGTTCGGCCGAAAGGAGCACGCGTGGATCAGTAAGACCAATACCTGCAGTGGTGATGAACAGCCCGTCTGCTTTACCGTGTTCCACCACCTTCGTATCGCCCCCCACCACGGACACCCCGGCACGCTGTGCCGCCTTGGCCATGGCCGCCACTTCCCGTTCCAGTTCAGATGTCGAAAGGCCCGCTTCTAATATGAACGTGGTCACCAGCGCCAATGGCTTTGCCCCGCCCATGGCCAAATCGTTAACCGTCCCGTTTATGGCAAGTTCGCCGATAGACCCGCCTGGAAAGACGAGCGGCTTGACAACATAGCTGTCTGCCGTAATGGCCAAACGACGTCCATCGGCATCGATGTATGCCGCATCGTTTAACTCCGGCAACGTGTCGTTCATCAAGTAAGGAACCAATAGCCCCTCGATGAGTCGTCGGCTGGCTTTCCCACCGGCTCCATGGGCCAGCTCAATATGGGCATCAGTAAAACGCATCTTGGTAGTCTTCATATATTTTTTCCTCCCGGATCTATTCGCCGATTGCCTGACGCAGGTGGACGTGATGGTAATATGCGGCGCACGCCCCTTCCGATGACACCATGAGGGCACCTATAGGATGTTCAGGTGTGCATTCTTTACCAAACCATTTGCATTGATGCGGTTTAAGCACCCCTTTTAATACTTCGCCACATTGAGCCGCTTTCGAATCGGTGACGCGAACACCTTTCACCTGAAAGCGGACTTCCGCATCCCACCGGGCGAATTCGGGCCGCAGTTTCAGCGCCGATTGGGAGATAACCCCAAGTCCCCTCCACTCGAAGAAAGGGCGGACTTCAAAAACTTCGTTCATCACTTCCAGCGCAGGAATGTTTCCTTCCCATGGAACTACGCGGCTGTACTGGTTTTCCACTTGCGCACGGCCTTCCTTCATTTGTTTGACCAGCATGAGGATCGATTGGAGTAAATCGAGCGGCTCAAAACCGGAGATCACCACAGGTTTTCCATAATGTTCCGTGACAAGTTCATAAGGATGGACGCCGATCACCGTCGAGACATGACCGGGCCCTATAAACCCGTCGATGCGCATATCCGGAGAATCCAGGATCGTGCGAATCGCCGGCAAAATCATGACATGATTGGAAAACACGTAAAAATTAGGCACGTTCAGCTCGCGGGCGCGCATGAGCGTCAGCGCCGTCGACGGGGCCGTCGTTTCAAAGCCGATGGCGAATAGCACCACTTGCCGTTCGGGATGATCCATAGCAATCTTCAAAGCGTCCAGGGGAGAGTAAATCATACGGATGTCGGTTCCTCTGGCCCGGAGTTCTAAGGGAGTTCCCTGCGAACCGGGAACCCGCATCACGTCACCGAAAGCGGTGAAAATCACATCCGGTTGCCGGGCAATGGATAAACCGTCGTCCATACACCCCATGGGAAGAACGCAAACCGGACATCCCGGTCCATGGACGAGTTCGATGTTTGCCGGCAGCAGGTTCTGCAATCCGAATCGGAAGATAGAAAACGTATGCCCGCCGCAAACTTCCATGAAGCGGTAATGGCAATCAGGATCGACGAGACGATAGATCTCTTCCGATGTCCTGCGGATTAATTCCGGATCTCGAAACTCGTCAACGTATTTCATCGCCATAATCACACCTCCAATGCTCATTTTCTTCACGTTTTTTTCTCTTCATCAAATTGATACCCCATTATTTCCTCTATGGCCTCGTCCGATTCACCTAACATGCTGAGCAATCTCAGTTGCTCAACCGCCTGTTCTTCGCTAATCTTGCTCATGGCAAATCCGACATGGAGGAGCACCCAATCGCCAAGCCGGGTTCCTTCATTTTTCAGCAGGCCAATGTTGATTTTCCGGCGCACGCCGGAAACGTCAACCATAGCGTAATGGTGATCACCGTCGAGAAGCTCCACAATTTGTCCTGGAATAGCCAAGCACATGGACGCGTTCCTCCTTATGTTGTGATTAAAAGTTTGTGTAAATCAAGAGGATAAGCGATCAGCTTAATCGTATCCATACCCGCTGGTCCTCTACGCGTACCGGAAACGGTTCGAGCTGCACGTGAGGCGCCGTGATGCACTCTCCGGTTGATAAGTCGAAACGGAAACCGTGCCACGGACAAGTAATAGCAGAACCGTCGACGAGTCCTCTGTCGAGAGGCATGCTCATATGGGGACACTGATTGCGAAAAGCCATCACTTTTCCCTCTATACGCACCAACAAAACATCCCCCTCCTCGTGGGCAAAGTGAACCGGTCGTCCTTCTTCGAGTTCCGAGATGGAAGGACCCTGCTGCCAGCCGCTTTGTTCGAGGCTTCCCGCATCGTCGATCGCATGAATGGGCAGGTAGCCGGAAGCAACTTCATCTCCCGCCATGATGACATATTCGATTTCCGGGACACGCGCTTTGATCGCTTCCTCAACCCCGTTTTTCAACGTCACAGCGGACATAGAACACCCGGAACAGGCACCCTGAAGGCGGACATACACAGTCTTTCCTTCGACTTTTACCAGTTCCACATCACCGCCGTGAGAGCGCATGTACGGGCGCACTTCTTCGAGTACCGCAGCCACACGGGTAAACAGATCCTGTTTAATGATCCCATGCATGAAGAGCATGGCGTAGACGGCAGGGTCTTCCACCGCCTTAAGCAACAATTCTTTCCCTGCGTCCGTTTCACGGAACGTACGGACGAGCTTTCTGAGACCGTGTTCATGAAACGCTTCGATGGCCTTTTTCAACTCCATTGCCTTCCTGCGTGCATCCTCCGGCAGCTCTTTAATCGAGGACAGCTCCCGATCTACGCGTTCCGCCAACGCATTGAAATCCTCCTGCATGACTTTCATCATCAATCACCTCCAAAAGCCAGGGTCTGCTCAAGCGCTTCTTCCGTTTTATTCTGTAACAAAGTGGCGAAGCTTTGCTTCGCCATCTCCTGCAGCACCTCCCCAACGGTAACGGGTTCAAAAATACGGAAAGAGTCGTTTATACGCTGATTAGCCAGAGCCTGTAGAATAAAGCACGAACCGGCAGCGTTATCAAGGAGAGCATCCCGAAAAAATGCATCCACAAATTCATTCAACCACACACCTTCTCCCCGGGGATTCGTGCGAAGCTGATGCAACGCGTTTTGTGTCCCTTGGTTGCGTTGGATGATGCGCTCACTAAAGCGCTCAACGGCCATCATTAACAAAAGATTAAAATACTGCTGTTCATGGGGATCCATGATATCCTCCCCTCCATCGGTTGCACCTTCTGTGCTTTCCGTCTCAAATATTCTTATTTGATGCCGCTTCCTTCTGTTTTATCGAAATTTCAGCCAATATGTCCTCGACAGAATCGGCCGCATCATGTTCCCCGTATGTACGAAACAATCGGCTCGCCTCTTCTAACCGAGGTACCGCCCGGGAAAATGCACCGAGATGGGCGAGAGCATTTCCCTGATTCGCGAGGACGCGGGCATAACCCATCGGATCATCCTCAGGGCGTCGTACACTCAGCGCGTCTTCATAAAGTGCTACAGCCTCCCAGAGGTTTTCTTCCGGATGGGACGTTTTCACATGCTGTAAGGCATTGGCAAGATTAATTGTAGCACTCGTCCAATACTCGACATGCGTGTCTTTTTTAAAAATATGCAGAGCCTCCCGCAGTGATTGAATGGCCGTCGCAGCGCGCAAATGGGCGCCGCGATCCAAAGACGGCATGGCAATATACGCCAGTGCTAAATTCATATGAACCATCGCATAACCATCGGGATGAGTGTCTTTACGATACACTTTCAACACTTCATGATAGCACCTGACCGCTTCCAAAAGGGAATCCTTCCGTCCCTCTGAACCGGTTTGATATGCTGTGCCCAATTGAAACCACAGCTCTGCCCGGGCTTCCTGAAAGGAAGACCTCTCCAGAAGCGCCAGGGCACAGCGGTATCCTTCTACTGTTTCCTGCCCGTGCTCGCCAAGCATCTGTTTTGTCGCCGCCCATTCGGCGTAGAGTCGGGCAGAAAAAACAGGGGAAATCTCCCGGACCGTTTTCGCTGCCTCCAAAAGAATCGCAAGCCCGGTCGGCCAATCGTTCCGGTGAAGCGCCTCGTACGCCTGGGTGGCCAACAGAAACGCCCGTACTTCTCCGGCGGTATCAGCATACGGCGGGGGTGTTTCGCGCAAACCAAGACGCCATGCCACCGCATCTAAGAGCAGGGCCATATCCCCTTCAAGCAATTCTCTGGCCCGGGCATATGTGTGTTCTTCCGGCTCAAGAATAAATCGGTTGTAAATCCCTTCCGGCCCTTGCGGCAATAAGTCTAAAACCACATCTTCGCTTTCCCCTTGAATTGCCGCAACAAAAAAACACCAGCTCTCCGGCCATATGTCGGGAAGATAGCCGCGGAGAAGAAGCGGCAATAAATTATTTCCTTCTGGAGCAGACGGCAAAAGAAAAAAACTTGCAGCTCCAGGAAAAACACCGAGCGGTTGCGTCTGCAGCACAATTCTCCCCCCTTTTTCTCATCGAGAAGACAAAAAATTATGATTACAGCTGCGCCGAAGTACTTGAACAGAAAAGGGGAATGCGAAGTGCTCCGAGCTGATCATCCCATACAGCACTGCGCTCCCCTGGTGGCACACCTTCAGGCAGAAACTCTTCGACAAACATGCTTCGATCCCCGCGGGAATTGCGTAATTTTAACAATAACCCTCCTGCCCCTGGATGGCTCACCGGCATAATCCACAGTTCTTCACCACGTATTAAAGCGATGGCGGTTCCCGTACGGAACCTCATCGCTTCTTCGGCGGGGATATGAAGATAACCCGTTGAAGTAATCTCAAACTTCACTTACTTTCCCTCCCACGCGTTGAAGCAACTCATTCGCCAAACGATCCAAAGCTTCTTCCACCGTAGAAGACAAGCCAAACCCGTACGACAAGTTTTCAGCTTCGATAAGGAAGACCGTCACTTTTTTTGGAAAGCGGCTTTTGAGCAGCCAACGGCCCAGGGCAATGGCGTTTTCCCACCGAAAATCGTGGAGGTTGACATCTTTTAGAGGAGGCGTTTCCACCTCTTCTCCAGGAAGTTCAAAAATCGTGCCTGGCTCTGCCCCTGATTGACAGGCGTCCACGAGAATCAGTTCCTCAGCATCCCCGATTTGAAAAGTCACATCCATTCCAGCGGTTCCACCATCAGCCAGGCGGACTCCAGACGGAACCCCCAGCTCCCACAATTTACGGATAAGCATCGGACCCACCCCGTCGTCACTGCGGAGCAAATTGCCGCATCCAATAATGACGGTCATACAAATTCCTCCTTCTACCAGCGTAAATTACATCTTCATAACCTCATACTTGGCTAACTCTTTGTTCGTCTTGGCATCGTAAGCATGAACAGTACAGACGAGACAAGAATCGTAACTTTGTGCGATATGGGCCAGTTCGACCGGATCCTGCGGATTTTTGACGGGCAGGCCAATCATCGCCGTCTCAATCGGCCCCCGCTGTCCATGACGATCCCGCGGACCAATGTTCCAGGCCGTCGGCGTTACGACTTGATAGTTTTCAATCTTTCCGTCTTTAATTTCAATCCAGTCGGCCAAAGCGCCGCGAGCTGCTTCCGTAGCCCCGAAACCGCGCCCCTCAGGCAATTCGTTCGGCTTGATATAAAATTTCTCATTCAAATCAATCTGCTGTAGCCATTTCCGCATGCGCAAATAGTACTTCGCCGCTTCGTGCAAACGTGCCAGCACCCGTACCATTGAACTCGGACCGATTTCATTAATAATATTTAAGAAGAGAGGATCATAATCCTGCCACTCTTCCGCATTCGGACGACCGGCCATCACCTGGCGAGCCAGCGGTCCTACCTCTAACGGAGTCTCCCCCATCCCCGGAATGTCATATCGGGGTGCCTTGGCAAACGTATATTTTCCTTCCTTTTGGCCTTCTATTGGATCAATAGGCTCGGTTATTCCCTCAAACGGATGGTAAGAACCGCTGCCGCGATAGAAGGAATACGTGTGATCTTCGCGTATGCGGGCTTGATCAAAATCGTGATATTCCTTCCCGTCGAATATGCCGGAGCGGGCAATCAACGCAGCATTGCGCCCTTCAATGGTAGGATAGCGATATTTCTCTTCATGGAAGAAGTTTCCTGTCGCAAGATAACTTCCCGGACCCGCACCGTACTTGTCCATGCCAATCTCCATACTGTAGCGGATGAAGAGTCCGAGATCGGAATCACGGTGTTCCGGTTTTTCATCAAGCCATGCAAGGACGTCCGACCATGTTTTGTTTTCGAGCCACCGTTCAACGGACGAACCGAGGAGGATTTTCTCCAACCAGCTATCGCGATAATATTCCAGAATCGAGATAGAGCGGGTAATATCGGACAGCGTCGGTGCACTCATTACGCCCCCGGGAATCATGAAACTCGAATGAGGCCACTGACCACCGAAAATCGCATAAATTTCCACCGGTTTGGCCGAAACGGTAACGCCAATCTCATAATGTTCGCCTTCAAATGGCGCCCACCGACGAACTACTTCCTCATACAATTTGGAGGAAGCATAGTTCTTATGAGTAAGCCCGATAGCGAACAGGGCATAAAACCAGCGAGGAATGCTCTGGATCGTCTCAGCTGCCTGGGCAATGTTACGAATAAGCGTAGCGTTAGGCGGTACCTGGGTGTTCCAGGCCGTATCCAATGCATAGACCGCCTTGGTTAAATGGCTGCCGCCGCAAATGCCGCAAATCCGGGGGGTAACAATCAGACCGGCCTGCGGATCTTTTCCCTTTAAAATCATCTCGAAGCCGCGGAACATCGTGGCTTCCGTCCAGGCATCAACAACAACCCCATTTTCAATCGTCACTTTAACATCCAAATCGCCTTCTACACGCCCTAGCGAGTGGACTTTGATTTCCGTTTTATTGCTTTTTATTATTGTTTTTGTTCCTTGCTTACTCATACTGTTGCACCCCACCTTTAAAAATGGTTTTCCCTAAAAAGAGACATGTAGGGCAGAGCATTTTTAATCATTTATGCTTATGGCACAAACATATCTTCTTTCGCCCACTTTGGTGCCACCGCCCGGGCCATTGCCGCATTAACGGAATAGCTTAACGGATCGCTGCCTTGTGGCACTTCCCTCGGAATCGAGCCGAGAATTTTTTGTGTCTTGAACACCGTACCGGGTGCCAGGTCGAAGAACGGGAACTGAGGCTCCGTACAACCGATACAGGGCATCCCTGCCCGGGTTTTTGAAGATTGACGGTTCCAGAGAATACGGTTGCATGGTGAATGGGTCATCGGGCCGCGGCAACCTTGTTCATAGAACAAACAGCCTTTCCGGGTGCCCTGTCCGAACTCTTCCACAGATTCTTTCCACTCAAAATATTGCACACGTGTACAGCCGGTTTGAGTGAACGTCTTAAAGAATGTTTGCGGCCGCTGTAAATCATCTAAAAGGACATCTTCCGCGCGACCGGTAGCGATAGCAACGAGAATTTGTGTCACCCAGTCAGGATGAGCCGGGCAACCGGGAATATTAATAACAGGCAGTCCTGCTTTCGAACGGAACTCGGCTCCGAGAAATCCGCCCCGTTCCCCTTTCAAGTATTGAAGACCAATCGATTCAGACGGATTCGGCTTCGTCGCCGGAATCCCTCCCCAGCATGCACAGTCGCCGATAGCGACAACGTACTGGGCTTTATGGGAGAATTCCAAAATCCAATCTTTTTTCGGACGATCCATGAGCATGTCGTAGTGTCCGGTTCCATTCGGCCCCTGAATAACCGTCCCTTCCACGACAAGGATGTCCAGAGGGATTTCGTCACTCAGGATTTGATCGTACAAACGGCGCACTTGATCGCCGAATTCCATGGACAAAGAATGATGATACAGAATGTTAATGCCGAAATCAGTGACCAAATCAATCACTGTCGGCTCTTCAGCATTTAAAAACGATTGGGTGTTTCCATTGCACGCACCGCCGTGCACCCAAAGAAGATTCGCCACTTCTCCCACCTCCAAAGAGCGAGTTTTTTAGCAAATCGTCGTAGCGATTTGACGCTCGATTACAGGGAATCGACCGATTTTTTAAACGCTGCTTTGTCAGCCTCCAAACGGGTTATCCACTCGTCGATCCCTTCTTCTGTTCGCACAGAAACTTCATAAATAGGAATACCTGGTCTTACCTCGTTCAGCGCTTCATAGAAGCGTTCCCGTTGAAATCCCACCGCTTCAGCCAGGTCGATTTTCGTAATAACTGCCACATCGGCGCTGTTAACAATGGTCGGATACTTCACTGGCTTGTCTTCGCCTTCTGTCACAGAAAAGAGAACAACACGCTGGTTTTCTCCCAGGTCGTAACTCGAAGGGCATACGAGATTGCCAACATTTTCGATAAAGAGAAAATCGATACTTGCCAGATCCCATTCTGCCAGAGTTTTTTCAATCATGTTTGCCTCAAGATGACAAACTGTACCCGTAGTAATTTGACGCACTTTCGCTCCACTTTCACGCAGGCGTTCCGCGTCGTTTTCTGTGGCTAAATCACCGACCAGCGCTGCCACACTATGCCGTTCCCCAAGTCTGGTTAACATTTCCGTAAGCAGCGTCGTTTTTCCTGCTCCTGGACTCGAGACCAGGTTGACAACGTAGACACCGGCTTCTTGAAAACGCTTTCGTAATTCTCTAGCGAGAAGATCATTTTTCTTAAGAATGTTCTGACGGATTTCAACGATCCGGGGATTTAATGTCATCTCCTGCATTTTCCTCACCTCCTTCCAGGGCATACAATTCCAACTCGCGTCCCTCCAACACCTGGCCTGTTCTCGTCCCGCACACAGGACACCGCATAGGAAACGGTTCAGGCAAAATATGCGCTTCCTGGCAATCAGAACAGAATACTTGTACAGGAACGTCCTCAATCACGAGCCTCGCCCCTTCAAGAGGTGTCCCTTCGATGACCACATCGAAGGAAAATTCCAAAGATTCTTTTACCACACCCGACAAGACACCGAGTTTTAAATAAAGGGCCTGCACCCGTTTCATCCCCGTATTTTCCGCTGCTTCGACGGCTAATTCAACCAAGCTGTGGGCAATGGACAATTCATGCATCGCCGAGTTCCTTCGATAAATGTCGCGCGAAATTAAGAACAAAATTGAGCGCCGGCTGCACCTCTGGATCGCTCAGTGCCCGCATAAGCCCAAGAAGCCCGATGCGTTTCGTCCCCGTCTGGGCCGTTTCTGTAGTAGCCTGGAGCATCGAACGCGACACTTTTCCAACCATTTGCACCGAGCGCACGTCGAGAACATCGGATTTGAACAGTTCCTGGACTTGAGGGGAATCGAGAAATTCCTGCATTTGTTGGACAGCGGTAAGGGCACGCTCAAAGCGCATTGCGTATTCGGGCTTGGACAAACTTTGTCGTAAAATAACGATGAGCTCGTTGATCGAATCAGCTATTTCAGGCCCGCGACGCATAAAATGTTCTACCATGTCCAACAGAAACGTTACATGCTCCAATTTATCGAGCAGGCGAACCAGTTGCTCGATCGTTTGCGGATCGGAAATTTTCTCTATCAGCAACTGATCGATAGATGCCTCCACGACCGCCCCTTCCCCAATTTTCACAGTGATAATTCCCTCCTTTTTTGATAACCGAAGAGATAAAAAAGCACGTCTTTTTAGTACGTTACCGTTTTTCCTCTCTTACGATTCATATTCTCTAGCTTAATAATTTAATAATAAAAAGATTTTTAATTATATGAATAATTTTACCATGCCAACTTTCCATCCGTCAAAGTTAACTTTGCTTTTTTCGATGGTGTGCTCGAACTCGACCATTCAAAGCTTCCACGGGTTGTGGTACTTGGCACTCAGCAGGAGTAAAAACCGACGCCATGCATAGCGAGGGTTGTTCAAAAAACAATAGACGGCATCTTTATCAGAAAGGTCGTCTCCCTTTTCGGAGGCAAGGAAACGAAACCAGTTTTTGTGCTGAAAAGCCAGGGGCAAAGAGCAATTGAAATAGAAAGGAACAGAAATAGCCGAGGTCTTTACAAGCCCCTGATCTGTCGCGATAAATACTTTTTTCTTGTTTGCTAGCTTTATTATTTCCGAAGCCAGCTCATTTTTAACAATGTCAAGACCAAATCTTATATTAGTAGGAAGACAAGAATTAAATGTTTGAGTTTGTAATACCATATTTCCTAACCCCTTTAACAAAATTAGTTATCTATATCAGGGTAGTAAATTAGTTCTGTAAATGTATTTTCACAGATTGAGATCTACAGCATTCTTAGAAAACGACCATAGCGTTTCTGCCGCAACCCCGACATCAAAATGCGGAGAAGGGCGGCTGACTTTTGAAGTATGAAGGAAAAGAGAGGAAAGAATGAGGAGAGGAGTTCAATGTGGAAAGAGGCGTTCGCCTTTTTCTTTCCTGAATTTTTTTCCTCTACTCTCTCCTTCTTTCCTCATGACCTTCACGGAAAAATGCAGGCGTTCTTAGAATCGTACTTTTAACGCCAGCTACCAATGGTCCGTTTTTTTCGCTTTCTTTTTTAACCTTTATCCATTCTTCGTCAGTAAAAAACTGGTTCCAACTTGTTTCTAAATGGTTTCTATCTTTAAACGTTAATAGATAAAATATTTCATCGGCACTGTTATCATCGATTTCCGCACACCAGAAACCTACAATGCTCATGTCATGTTTTTTAAATAACCTTAAAGTGTGATTTTCAAATCTCTTTAATAAATCGGGCATTTTACCGGGCATAGCGGTATATTTGCGTAATTCAAAGATCATTTTAAGATAGCTCCTTTCTATTCATCCCCATTTGGTGAAATTTATGCTTGGTAAAAGCTATATCTTTTTTTATTTGACGTATAAGTTCATGCACAGAATTGAATTTTTGTTCATCTCTTACTTTAAAAATAACTTCTACTTCTATTTGTTTTCCATAAATATTTTCGTTAAATTTAATAATATGAATTTCAACATTTTTTGAAGCATTTTTATGAAACGTTGGTTTTACTCCAATATTCATAACCCCATAATGGCAGGCATCATTTACATACACTCGCACACCGTATACTCCTGTCTGGTAGTGCCAGTCAGTAAAATCAATATTCGCTGTTGGAAAGCCGATTTTTTTGCCTCGCCCTTCACCATGTATTACTTTTCCTGCAATATATCTATTTTTTTCTGCATTAGATTCCATCCTCTATTCCCCCCTTTCGGTAACGGGCCTGCTTTGCGCCTGCAATCCAGCAATTTCACAATGCCGTACTGTCGATAATGACAAGTGTAAGGAGGAAGAAGAGAGAATGCTCTTCTTCCTCCTGTTTATTTAATCAGCCCATTCACCGTTACTTGGGAATTCTGCAAAATCTTTAGGGTCATGTGAGAAATAAATGGGTATACCTGAATTTTCAAGGACACGAAGTTTCGTATAAGAATCAGATAGAACTTCCGTGTTCCAATCATACGGCATAGGGGCCATATTCTGATACGCTTCTTTAAGATGAGACGTATCCGCACCCAAACATATAGGACCCCGGTTCTCCAATCTAACGATCATGGCTTGGTGCCCGGGCGTATGTCCCGGAGTCGTGATGAGTTGAATGGATCCGTCTTGAAATAAATCCACATCGCCATTAAGTTGTAAAAAGTTATATCCTCTCGTATCCTTATAATCATTCAAACAATAAACTAGACCTGGCCATGCATCGGGCCACCATGCATAACGAAGTTCGTTCTTTTGCACGACAAAGGTGGCATTAGGGAAATGGCACATTCCACCCGCATGATCTAAGTGCAAATGCGATAAGACGACATATTTTACATCATCCAACTTATACCCCAGTTTAACTAACTGACGGTCAATTGCTTGATCGCGTGTCAGGTTACATCCAAACGCATCACGCATTCCCGGGCCCCAATATTTTTCCGCCGCCTCAGGATCCGCAACATTATAGTTAACCCCTGTATCAAACAGGATGACTCCTTTTTTTGGATGTTCTATAATCCAAACACTTGATGGTACCTCTACTTTTCCGCTTGCCCCTGTCATTAGTATTCCTTTGTCAAGATTCAAAGGTCCGCAATCCACCACTGTCACTCGTAATCCTGTAGCCATAGTATATATACCTCCTGCTTTACATAATTTTAATTTTTTAATAATACGGTGAATTAAGTGCCGGTTATTTTAAGTTTTTTATATCATACCCATGATTTTTTAATTTTCTGTAAATCGTACTGCGGCTCATGTTTAATTCCTCAGCTGCCCTTGAGACATTCATCTGTGAACGTTTCAACGCGGATAAAATCCATTCTAACTCTGCCTGCTCTACTGGATTAATTTTCTTTGAAAAATTGGTTAGAGTCTGCTGTTGATGAATTTCCTTCGGAAGATTTTCAGGTGTGATTGTACCGTTGGCAGAAAAATTAATTGCATATTCTATTACGTTCTCCAACTCACGAATATTCCCGGGCCAAGTATAATTTTTTAAAATTTTCATGGCTTCGGCTGTTATATGATACGGACCGTGGTGTTTCTTAACCGTTCGCTTTTGAACAAAATGCTCGGCCAGTAAAGGGATATCTTCTGAACGATCGCGTAAAGAAGGTAACTCAATCTGAATTACATTGAGCCGGTAATATAGATCTTTACGAAATTTTCCATTTTGAATTTCTTCCGCAAAATTTTTATTCGTTGCCGCAATGACTCTAACATCTAAAGGAATACGTGTTTTATCACCGATACGTATGACTTCTTGTTCCTGAATCACCCGAAGCAGTTGAACCTGTAACTCCAGCGGCATATCCCCTATTTCATCCAGGAAAAGGGTTCCCCTGTTGGCTAATTCAAACTTTCCTATGCTTCCTTTCGGATTGGCGCCCGTAAAGGCGCCAGCGACATAACCAAACAGCTCACTAGGCAGCAAGTCTTTTGGAATCGCAGCACAATTCAGAGCTACAAACGGATAATCGGATCTGTCGCTAGCCTGATGAATCGCGTTGGCAACTAACTCTTTCCCTGTCCCACTATCCCCCGTAATCAAAACGTTGGAATCACATGAGGCAGCAACTCGAGCTAAATGAAGAACTTTCTTAAATGCTTCCGATTTACCAACTAAGCTTTGAAAAGAGTATTTTGCATAGTGACTGTGACTAGTACTAGAATGACTTATTCTATTTTTTTTCTCCAGGATAGCAATGAGACCGATCAATCTATCGTACCAAAAGATTTTCCTGTATCTTGCCTGATATCGATTGCCATAAAGCGTTACTTCGTCTTCCCATTCCTTTTTCGTCGATTGTTGATTGGTTTCCACTGTAAGTGACATTAACGATGTAATCTCATCGACCGGAGAATCACTGTTGAACCATAAAATTTTCCCCTTCGCGTCACATAGGATAATAAGATGATCCTTCCATTTACTAATCGCTTCAGTATAGATGTTTTGCATCATTTCGCGCGCTTTGTAATAATTATGAAAGATCATCCTTTCTATCTGATTCGCGAAACTGATAGATTTCATCATACTGAGGGGATTAAACCTATCGGCTCTTGTAGAAAGGTTTATCACTCCCAAAAGCTCGTTTGTAAACGGTTCCAAAATAGGAGCAGATGCACACACCCATTCATGGCAACCATGAGCAAAATGTTCGGAAGAAAAAATTTGAACGGGTTGTTTTAAAAGGATAGAAGTACCAATCGCATTGGTTCCGGCCCAACGCTCTGACCAATGGGCTCCTGTACTTGCATTCACTGAGTTTCCAATTTGACGAATGATAGGCGGGTCCCCATAGCAATCTAAAATAACACCATCACTGTCACAAAACATGATTGCATGGTTAGTACAAAAAAGCTCTTGCTCCGCCTGCTTAAGTACTGGTTGGGCTAAATGAAAAACTTCGTTTTTTTCCCTTGCTTCTTTCAGTGTTGCATCCGGGATATTTTTAACCGAGCCCTGAATCATTGGATTTAAATCTTCGTATTCCTTACACCGGTTCCAGGATTGTAAAATTACATCATGCACTTCAGGTAATTCTACAGGTTGTTGCTCAACTTGAAATGGGTTGAAAAAGAATTGTTCCCACTTTTCAAATTGCTTTTTCCTTAGAAGAGGAATATCATTTTTCCCTAATTGTTGGTAGACTGACACAGGAACAATTGACATTTATGTAATCCCCCCTCATAAAATTCACACTATTTCGACTATGCTTACATTACATATTAACACGAGGAGAAGTCAACTACCACAGTCACCGTTAAATTAGAGAAAACAATATAATTATGTCTTCGTGTAGGATGATTAAGGTGCCAATGGCGTTGATTTCGCCTCAACGCTGGACTCCCGCTCTGTCCAATTCGGCATG